>NZ_CP095046.1:900000-977500 GCF_022919215.1 Hymenobacter cellulosilyticus
GCTGGTCGACTTCGTCCAGCACCTGGGGCAGCACGGTGAGCATGGCGTCCATGGGCACGGCCACCACCACCAGGTCGGAGCGGCGCACGGCGGCGGGCAGGTCGGTGGTGCCTTCGTCGATGAGGCTTAGCTCCTGGGCTTTGCCAAGGTTTTCCGGGCTGTGGTCTACTCCTATAATATGCTCAGCCAGTCCGTGGGCTTTCAGGCTGATAGCCAGCGAGCCGCCAATAAGCCCCAGGCCGATTACAGTGACAGTTTTCATACGGTCGGGGTGGTAAAAGAAGGTTGTTGCCGGGCCGCCCGGATTCGGCCTAAAGCGGATTCCAGCACGGCCGTCGTCTGGCAGAGGCTCACCCGAATAAAGTTGTTGCCGTTGGAGCCGAAGATGCCGCCGGGCGTGATAAACACCTTGGCCGCCTGCAGCAGCTCATCACTCAGCGCGTAGCCATCGGCATGACCGGCCGGAATGGCAGCCCACACGAACAAGCCCACCTGATTCCGTTCGTAGCGGCAGCCGATGGTGTCGAGCAGTTCAAAGACCAGCTCCCGGCGGGCGGCGTAGTGGGCGTTGAGCTCCTCGTACCAGCTTGCGTCCAGTTGCAGGGCTTCTACGGCGGCCAGCTGCACCGGTAGGAACATCCCCGAGTCGAGGTTGCTCTTGAAGCGCAGCACTTCTTGGAGCAAATCACCGCGGCCCAGCAGCATGCCCACGCGCCAGCCCGCCATGTTGTGCGACTTGCTCAGAGAGTTCAGCTCCAATACTACTTGCCGGGCTCCCGGCACAGCTAATAGACTTTGAGCCGGCTCCTGGTTCAGGATGAAGCTGTAGGGGTTGTCGTGCACCAGTAGGATGTTGTGCTCGGTAGCAAAGGCCACCAGCCGGGCGAAGAACGCCGCGTTGGGCGGGGTACCGGTTGGCATGTGCGGGTAGTTAACCCACATGAGCTTTACCCGGCTTAGGTCGCGTTGAGCCAGGGCAGCCAGGTCGGGCAGCCAGCTGTTTTCGGCCTGCAGGTCGTAGTCCACGGGCGTGGCGCCGGCCAAGTGAGCGGCGGCGCGGTAGGCCGGGTAGCCGGGATTGGGAATCAGCACTTCGTCGCCGGCTTCGAGAAAGGTCATGCTCACGTGGATGATGCCTTCCTTGGAGCCCAGCAGCGGCAATACTTCCGTTTCGGGGTCCAGGGTCACGCTGTAGCTCTGCTTGTACCACCTGGCCATGGCCTGGCGCAGGGCCGGCACGCCTTTGTAGTTCTGGTAGGCATGGGTAGTGGGCTGCTCGGCGGCCTGGGTCAGGGCGGCAATTACGCGCGGATGGGGCGGCATGTCGGGGCTACCAATACCGAGGTTTATAACCTGGGCACCGGCCTTGTTCATGGCGTCGATTTCGCGCAGCTTCCGGGAGAAGTAGTACTCCTGGGTGTGCTGAAGGCGGCTGGCTACGGAGACTTGCATGGGTTATGATCTAGAATATTCGTTTCGGGCTGTCATTCCGAGCCCCGCGAGGAATCTCGCGTGCTGATGTTAGGTCGGTAATTTGAATACTGTGGCACGCGAGATGTCTCGCGGGGCTCGACATGACGTTCTGAAGTATGAACTACTTATGCGTGGTGCCTTTGTGGTACACGCCCAGCACTTCGAGGCCTTCCGTTACTGGCTTCATGCTGTGCAGGGCGGCGTCCAGTTGGGCCGAGTCATCAAATTCGAGGTCGGCGTGGAAGTAGTAGTGCCAGGTTTTGGCCGGAATCGGGAAGGACTGCAGCTTGGAGAGGTTGATGCCCTGGTCGGCAATGCGGATGAGCACCTGGGCCAGGCTGCCCTGGGCGTGGGTGGTGTGGAAGTAGAGCGAAGCCTTATTGGGCGCCTCCACGGCGGCGGCATTTTCGGGCCGGTCCACTACCAGAAAGCGGGTGTAGTTCTTCTTTTCGGAGTGAATGTCCTTGGCCAGAATTTCCAGGTCGAACAGCTCGGCGGCTAACTTGCCAGCTACGGCGGCGGTACCGGTGCGCAGGCCTTCCCGGATGCGCTGGGCGCTCAGGGCCGTATCCTCGGTTTCGACCAGCCGCCAGGGGCCGTGCTGATTGAGAAAGTCGGCGCACTGCAGCAAAGCCATGGGGTGGGAGTGCACCTCCCGGATATCATCGAGCTGCTGTCCGGGCAGGGCCATCAGATGCTGTCGGATCTGCAGGTACACTTCCCCCGTGACGCGCAGACCGGCCTGGCGGAGCAGGTTGTAGTTGGGCAAGATGCTGCCGGCAATGGAGTTTTCAATAGCCATCAGGCCGTGCCCGGCCGTGCCGCTGCTCACCTGCCGCACCACCTCCCCAAACGTGGCGCAGGGCGTAGTCAAGGCAGCGGGACCGAAGTAGTGGCGGGCGGCAATCTGGTGAAAACTACCTTCAAAGCCCTGGATGGCGACGGTTGGGAGCATGATGCGAGGTACTTGGGAAAAGACATAAAAAAAAGGCCTCCGGAGTGCGGGGCCTGGGTTTTGCTTTGGTGCTGCGCTTCGGTCAGCTTCGGCAAACGGGGCCCCGCTTCTTCGTAAAGAAGAAGTAGGTATAGCCGTAATAAAAGAAGACTGAAGCAGGCATGTGAGGCAAAAAGTAAGCGTAAAAAAAGCGCCTCCCGAGGTTGTCGAGAGGCGCTGAGAGTTTCGGTTAGAAAAGCTACAGGAGGGCCGCTCGACTACGCGTGGGCGTAGTAGAAGTAATAGCTAAAAAAGAAACGGCCGGTGTGCTGAGACATGAGAATCAGGTGCTTTGCGAGGGCAAGGTGGGACCAGGTTCTGGCAATTCCAAATTAAATTTTGCGGCTTATTACGAACAAACGTTCGGTAGCCCTTCAGGAAACAGGCGCCTGGACTAGTAATTCCTCAGCGCTTCAACTACCAGATTATCCGCGCATTACTAGCGGCGCCACTCCTCGTTGGGCAGTGCTTGGGCGGCTTCACTGCTAAGCTCAGCGGCCCGCTGTACTAGCTCCACAAATTCGCGGCGGGAGCCGTCGGCATCCCGGCCACGCACCGACTGCGCCCGGCCCAGCGCCGCTCTGTAGCTGGCCTGGCCCCGGTGCTCCGACTGCCGCAGCAGCAACCCAAACTCAGCCACGGCTACGGCCAACCGGAAGTTGTCAGAGGCTTGCTCGATGGCGGTGCTACTGTTGCGCACGGGCAGCGTGAGCAGGTGGCTGGCGCTGCCCTGGGGCTCCTGGTAGCGCAGCTTCACGGTCAGCAACTCGGCGCTGGCAGGAGAGACAATGCCGTAGTCCGCCGGGCCCGCTTGGTACTTCAGCGGGTCGACGCGGGGTCGGACGTTGGCGGGCACGATTTCGTAGAGGGCCGTCACCTGCTGACCCGCGCCCAGCTCCCCGGCGTCCTTGGTGTCGTCGTTGAAGTCCTCGGCGGCCAGTAGCCGGTTTTCGTAGCCGAGTAGGCGGTATTGCTGCACCTCGGCGGGGTTAAACTCCACCTGCACCTTTACATCCTTAGCCAGGGTAAACAGGGTGCCGCCAAACTGCTGCACAAGCACCCGCCGGGCCTCGTTGAGGTTGTCGATGTAGGCGTAATTGCCGTTGCCCTTGTCGGCCAGCAACTCCATCTTGCTGTCCTGCAGGTTGCCTTCCCCGAAACCCAGCACCGACAAAAACACACCCGACTGCCGCTCTTCGGTAATGAGCTCCTCCATGGCGGCATCCGAGCTTTCCCCCACGTTGAAGTCACCGTCGGTAGCCAGGATGATGCGGGTGTTGTAGCCGGGCCGGGCTTGCTGCCGGGCCACCTGATAGGCCAGGCGCAGGCCCTCCCCGCCCGCCGTAGAGCCACCAGCCTCCAGGTTCTCCAGAGCCGCCATAATCTCCCGGGGCCGGCTGCCCGGCGTGGGCGGCAGCACCAAGCCCGCCGCACCGGCATACACCACAATAGAAACGTAGTCCTGGGGTCGGAGCCGGGGCAGCAGCTCGCGCAGGCTGGCCTTGAGCAACGGCAGCTTGTCAGCGTCACTCATCGAGCCCGACACGTCGAGCAGGAATACTAGGTTGGCCGGCGGCAGCTCGGTGTGGGCTACCTCCCGCCCCTGCACACCCACCAGCACCAATTGGTGCGCGGGGTTCCAGGGGCAGCGGGCCACTTCTGCTTGCAGCGCGGCCGGCTCATCGGGGCGCAGGGGCTGGGGATAGTCGTAGTGGAAGTAGTTGACGAGTTCCTCCAGGCGCACCGCTTCGGGCGGGGGCAGCTGACGGTTTTGGGTCAGGAAGCGGCGCACATTGCTATACGAGGCCGGGTCCACGTCGATGGCAAAGGTGCTTAGCGGAGCCTGCCGCACGGTTTCGAATGGGTTTTCCGGGAGCCGGGCGTAGGATTCGGTATTCGGGGCCGGGGCGGCGGAGCGGCTTCAGCGTAGTCGGCCGCCGGGGGCATTTCGTAGGTGGAAGCTGCCTCCAGGGGCTCAGAGTAGCGTTGTTGTTGGCAGGCGGGCAGCAGCAAGCCGCTCGCCAGCAGCCACAGGGGCCGCAAGCGGGATATAGGCATTGAAGTAAGGGCTAGTGGAAAGAAAAGACTACCGAAAAAGCCATGCTTCCACCGCTGAACTCACGAAACTGAATTCAGAACTTTTCCAGGAAAAGAAGCGCGTGACCAGAAACATCCGTCGCGAGCGGAAGGTCCTGAAGACGGGGCGAAGAGGCTCTGTACGCAGAGCTGCGTATTCGGAAAATGCTGCGAAAGCGGCGCCGCTTAGTGATTCTTTATACCGACAGGTCTGCATACGTAACCCAGCGGCCCGTGACTTTTTTCCAACATAATTCGGGCATCCCTGTAGACTGATAATTGTATAATAAAAAGCACGACTGCGTCGTTTGGGCCGGCTCAAACGAAAAACTCCTGACCAGTCGCCCACCGGTCAGGAGTTTCTTCGAGTTGGTTTGTGAGCGGGAAAGCGGTGACCCGCCAAACCAGTCCGCGCAAGGTGGCGCCCTGCAGGCCGGGGCCCGGCCGCGGCTGTGCCCGGGCCACTTGCTTCCATTCGGCAGCAGGCGCGCGGCCCAGACGGTGATTCTATCGGCGGCCAGTGTCCGCCGCCGATGGGAAATGAGAAGAGTAGCGCTTCTCATGGCTAATAGTCGCGCCGAACGGCATACAGAATTCGCCTCGGAATGCTGCTCACCCGCTGCCACACGCCTTGTGGGGTGTAAATCGGCGCATACCAAACCAGCCCGCCCTTGACATCCACGTCCAACGCTACGAGTAGGCCTTGGGCCTTAACCTTGGTGGGCTGCGGAAGCTCCTGGCTGACGTAGCCAATGGTCTGAAAAAGCAGGGGCAGCTTCCGCTCCTCTTGGCTCACGCGCAGAGAGAAATACCCATCAGGATCAGTAGCGGTGCCGCGGATTGTGCCTTTCAAGACGACCCCGATTCCAGGCAGCCCTTCGTTGGTTGACTTGTCTATTACCCGCCCGGTAACAACCGTTGAATCAGCGGAAGTAGGGACTGTTACCGCTACTCCTTCAAAGTTTCCCTTCACCTGCCCCGCTGGCTCAGAAGCAAGGCGGCTGGCCCGGGCAGATGCTGCTCTACTTGCTGGGCCCACCCGGCAGCCGGGGCTAGAGTCCGTAGCCCCAGCAGGGCCACCGTGGCCGCTACGGCCGTTTGCCACCACGCGGCCCGGGGTGGGGCTGGTAGTTGCAGCGGCCGGTTCAGTTGGCTGGCGCCAAACCGTCCACAGGTTTGCTTGCCGCCCACCGCCGCCCGGAGCACAGCCAGAATTTCGGCGTCGGTTTTCTGAGTGAAGTCAATAACTACTTTCTCGCAGGCGGCGCAGCGGCGGCCGGGGCCCTGGGGCGTCATAGCGGCCCACGACTGGGAGCAGGGCTCAGCAATACGACGGGAAACAGCAGAGGTGTGCATACTGGCGGCAGTAGTAGGAGCAGAAACTTGGGATGGAAGTAGCGGAGAGGCTATCAGGCTTAGGCACCAGGGCCCAGCGAAGTGCTCATCGGGGCCGGTGGGCTGGAGCAGTCGTAGGGCGAAGTAGTCGGGCAGAACGGGCCGGTAAGGGGCTGGCTCAGGGCGGGAAGGTGCCGAAACGTTGAATACAGCTGCTGCAACAGGTGTACTCCGTTGGTCTTTACGTTTCCGCATCCTCCCCGCCGAAGCCTTGTGCCGACTGGCTGAGCCGGCTCTTTACCGCTTGGCCCCCGAAGGGCAATGCCGGACGCTGCCCTAACGACAACTCTACCCAATTGCGTGTTGCCCGGAGCTTGACGACCAGTGCCTGGGCCCGGTACCCACCTCCGCCGGACCGCCTGGCTCCGCGAAAGTGCCGCCGGCGTGGCCTGTCCCGCTAGGCTAAGGAGACTATAATCGTCCGAAGAGTTGCTTGCCTCCCCTTTATTTGGGCCTTTCAGCCGAAAGTCAGGGCTCGGCGGGAAGGTCTGCCGGAGGAGGGCTGGCCGGCGGCTTGGCTCCGGGAGGACGGGCTTGCGCATACAATCAGACGAAGGTGAGAAGATCAGTTTCACCTATTCTGATGCGGCCCGACACCGGATTCCACACCGGGCGCAGAAAAATTCTGGAGCCGTTTGGATTCCTTTATCTTGCTGACTACTATAGCTGAGCGCCGAATCGTGGCGGCTCGGTCTTATTCGTTAGCTATGCCTTTTCGCCGAGTCTTTTCCGCGCCCCTGCTCCTAGCCATCCTACCGCTGCTGCAATGCAAGTCGGACGTGACCGGCCCCGAAAGCCAGCTGCCGCCTGCCACCCAGAACGGGGCCAATACCTTTGGCTGTCTGGTCAATGGCCGGCCTTGGACGCCGCGAGGCAATACCGGTACCAGCAACTATGCCGTGCTCTATTAACCTGGGCCAAATGGAGCCACGTTAAACATTCGAACCTACCAGGTGCATGGTAACGACCGTCAGTATATAAATCTTAGTTGTGGCCCAATAACGCAAGCACGTGAATTCGCCCTGACTATTCCCGTGACAGAAGGGGCCGGCTCCTATGTAAATACTTCAATTCCTTTTCCTTGTAATAGTTATGACGGAAATCAACTCCCGGATTACCGCCGCGGCAGCTTAACTATTACCCGCCTGGACCTTACCGCCGGCATTATTTCCGGCACCTTTTCCTTTACCCTCTACAAACCCGGCTGCGACACTATTCGCGTCACCAACGGCCGCTTCGACAAGCAGCTCTAGTTCTATAGCTATGAGAAATTCACTTCTACTCGTAGCACTGTTGGGCCTAATCCAGTGCAAGAAGAAAGACCCCTCCCCGAAAGCCAGCTGCCACCCGCGACTCAAACCGGGGCCAATACCTTCGGGTGTCTGGTAAACGGACAGGTCTATTTACCCAGTGGCAATGCCGGTATCAGCAACTATACCGTAATCTACGAACCGGATTTTCTGGGAGGCAGCCTCCAAATTGTGACCTACCGGTATCCTGAGCCCAAAGGTGGGAAAACGCAAGAAGTGTCATTGGGCGGGATAAATATCGACCACGTTGGTACCTACAAGGTAGGTTTGAATAGTGAAGTGGGCGTTTCTTTCATTGATGACTACAAGATGCGCCCTTGTAATGAATATAGAAACGACCAAGCAGCCGTCTACTCCCGCGGTACTGTATTTATAAGCCGCCTGGACCTGAGCGCTGGTATTATCTCTGGCACATTTGAATTCACCTTGGCCCAGCCCGGCTGCGACACGATTAGAGTGACCAAGGGCCGCTTCGATAAGAAACCCTGACCCTGTTGGGCTTTATTCGCCAATCCGGAAGCCAGCGCCGCCCCGGAAGCCAGGAGCCACTCAAACCTGCACCAAGCGCCCAACAACGAGCCCGATGCCGTATCTTGGGCCCAGGTCCGTGGGGCCGCGCTGTCCTATGTTTTTCAAACGTCGCCCGAAGTCGCCCACCGAGCTGTCCGATGAGGAGCTGCTCACGCGCTACCGCCTCGAAGGCGCCGTGGCCGACCTGGGCGTGCTCTACGAGCGACACATGCCCCTGGTGTTTGCCGTGTGCCGCAAGTACCTGCGGCCCGACGAAGACGCCCAGGACGCGGTGATGCAGCTCTTCGAGAAGCTGCTCGACACGCTGCGGCGGCACGAAGTGAGCAACTTCCCGGCCTGGCTCCAGACGACGGCCCGCAACCACTGCCTGATGATCCTCCGGGCCCGGCAGCGGGCCGGCCCCGACGGTGCCCTGGTCCTGCATTTTCCCGACGCGGCCGATATGGAATCCTCCGGAGTTCTGCATCAGGCAGGTGATGCAACTGAAGATCAAGAACTCACCGAGGCCCGCCTGCAGGCTCTGGAGCACGCCCTGGCCGATTTGCCGGAGGCACAGCGCCGCTGTCTGGAGCTGTTTTACCTCGAAAAGAAATGCTACCGCGACATTGCCGACCTCACCGGCTTTGACCTCGGCCTGGTGAAAAGCCACCTCCAAAACGGCAAGCGCAACCTCAAACGTTACCTCGACTCAGCTCCCAATGCGGCCCGCTAATCAGCCTCCTGTTCCACCCCAGCCCCCGGCCCCCGATGCGGCCGGGCACCTGCCGCTGCCCCTGCTGCGGCAGTACGTGGCCGGAGCGCTGCCACCCGCCGAACAGCACCGCGTGGAGGCGCACTCCCTGAGCTGCAGCCGTTGCGCCGAAGTGCTGGAAGGCCTGGACCTGTCCAGCCCCGCCGTCACCGATCAGGCCCTGAGCGAGTTGCGGCACCGGCTGCACCAGCGCGTGGCCCGGGAAGCCGCGCCCCGCTACGCGGCCCGCACTTGGCAAGCCGTGGCCGCCGTGCTGGCCTTGCTGCTGGTAAGCACGGCCGTGTGGTGGGGAGTACGCCGTCCGCAGGCCCCGGCGGCCGGGTCGCCGCCCGTAGCGGTGCAAGTGCCCGCCCCGCCGCCCGCCGCAGTAGAAACTGCTCCGTCACAAGTCGAGCCTGCTTCGGCAGAGGTGGCTGCGGCAACAGGACCTGTAGCGACGCCAGTTGCCCCCGCTACGGCTCCCCTACCTGCTCCGGCCGCCCGGCACCCGGTGGCTCCGGCCCGGCGCAGTCGGCGGCCGGCAGTAGCGGCGGCTCCCGCCCGTCAGTCTGCCCCTGCCGCAGCCAGTGTGCTGAGCGACCAGGCAGTTTCGGGCTCTGTGGCCATGCAGGCCCCGGCTCCGGTGGTAGCTGCTCCCAATCAGCCGGAGCCTACGGAAACCAAGGCCGAGCAAAGCCGGGTGATGCTGGCTCAAAAAGTCGGAGCAGACTCAGTCAGTGCGCCCCGGCGGTGGCCAAGCCCCAGGCAGCAACTACGGAGGAAGTTATCAAGCGCAAACCTGCTTTGCCCCCGGCTCCGGCTATCAGTCCCCAGCCCGTGGGCGGCTACATCGTGCTACGGGAGTACCTGCGGCGCGAGGCCATGTTTGTACCCGACCCACCAGCCACGCAGCTTTCGGGCAGTGTGCGGGTGCGCTTCACAGTGAAGGCCGACGGCTCGCTCGACAACTTCAAGGTGATGCGTGGTCTGCGCCGCGACTACGACCAGGAAGCCATCCGCCTGCTCTGCGAGGGTCCGGCCTGGAAGCCCGGCGCCGCCAACGGCCGCCGTGCCGACCAGGTTGTCGACGTCAACGTGACGTTCTAAAGCCTCATAGTCAACACGTGGGGAAAACTACCCTTAAGGCAACAAAAAAGCCGCCCCTGAGTTGGGGCGGCTTTTTTGTTGGTCAGACGTGGTGCTTGCTTTCGCTTAGTTGCTGTAGCCGCCGCCACTCTCGGGTGCGGTGGCGCTGCCGCCGGGCTCCACGTCGCGGGGCAGGTCGGGCTGGGTTTTGATCTGCACCTGGCTGTAGTCGGGGCTGCCGTCGCCGGCGGGAGTGGGCGTGTCCGAAGCCGCGTCGCCGGTATGCAGGGCATTGGGGTCCCACTTGTGCATTACCTCAAAGGTGATTTTAGCCGTGATGCGGTACTCGACAATCTTGTTGTCGCGCACCCGGCAGCTCTGGTCTTTGATATAGATAGACTTAATGCCTTTCACGGTAGTGCTGGCTTCGGTTAGGGCGCGTTGCAGGGCATCTTCGAAGCTCTTTTCGGAGGAAGCCAGGACCTCAATTACTTTCTTAATCGTGCTCATAGCGCGGGGTGTTTGGCGTGAATGGTTGGGAAAGGGTGTACGTAGCCAGCCGCCAAACAGCTGCCGAGCCTGCCCGATTCGTGAAGCGCCGCCACAGTTCAGCCCACTCTTCAGCTGAATACCCCGCCGCCCGCCAGTCGATAGTTTAGCCGATTTGGTCGATGCGGCCAAAACACAAGGTTCTGACTTTCAAAAGGGAAGCTCACGACTTCCCCGAGCCAGGCGGGCTGGGCTTCTCAACTGGCACGGTTTTGTAATGTATGGTCCTCAGAATGCCCGCTGCAGCAATGCGCGCCCCGCTGCGGCCAGCTTTTTCTCTGACATCTCCCTCCTGATTTTCCTTTCTGCCATGAACTCCAAAAGCCTTTTCGGGCGCTTGGCTGTAGCCGCGCTTTTGCTTTCTTCGTTGTTTTCCGCGGCCCAGGCCCAGGTTCGCCGCCCCGTATATTCCAATTCCCCGGCCCGGCCGGTGTACTCGGCTCCCGTCCGGACCACGCCCACCACGCCCGGCGTTCAATTCGGCCTCCGGGCCGGAGTCAACGTCTCCGACTGGTCGGGTGATGCCGTGCAGAGCGTGATGGACCTGGCCGGCTACACCGACGGGGCCGTGACCAAAGAAATGAAGCCCGGTTTGCACGCCGGCGTGTATGCTACCATTCCGCTCGGCCCTGGCTTTGCTGTGGAGCCCGGCGTCTCCTACTCCGAGAAGGGCGCCAAGCTGGTGGGCACCCTGCCCTGGGAGCAGTTCGACTTCCTCAATGCCCGCGTAACGGCCACCTCGCGCATGTCTTATATCGACGTGCCGGTGCTGTTCAAAGGCTACCTCACGCCTGGCTTCTATCTGTTTGCTGGTCCGCAGGCTTCGTTTTTGGTTAGCAATAAAGTGCGGGTGCAGGCCGGGGCCCTGGGCTTCAATGCCTTCTCCACCGACTTCGACGTGAAAGACCAGTTCCGCTCCGTTGATTTTGGCGTGGTGGGCGGCCTGGGCTACCAGTTCGACAGCGGCTTTGGCCTAAGCGCCGGCTACGACTTCGGCCTCTCGTCTCTAGATAAGAACAACAACTTCGACGCCCAGAACCGGGTGA
The DNA here is from genome assembly GCF_022919215.1 of Hymenobacter cellulosilyticus. Classification (NCBI taxonomy): domain Bacteria; kingdom Pseudomonadati; phylum Bacteroidota; class Cytophagia; order Cytophagales; family Hymenobacteraceae; genus Hymenobacter; species Hymenobacter cellulosilyticus. Next base: position 911,191 of record NZ_CP095046.1, read on the forward strand.
TTAAGGCCTCAGTGAACTACTCGTTCTAAGCAGCCCGACGTTGTTTCTGTCATCCTCAGTGAGGCGAAGCACTTTCCTAGCCCGAGTGATAAGAATAATTAAACGTGAAAAGCCCCTTACCGCTGCGGTGGTAAGGGGCTTTTTCACGTTGGCAAGAATTTTCGTGGGGTAGGTGAGGAAGGTGCTTCGCCTCACTTAGGATGACAGCTCGTAGCCTAGCCGCTGTAGCCGCCGCCGCTTTCTGCTTCGGTAGCGCTGCCGCCGGGCTCTACCTCGCGGGGCAGGTCGGGCTGGGTTTTCACCTGCACCTGGCTGTAGTCGGGGCTGCCGTTGCCGGCCACGGGCACCGGTGTTTCTTCGGTAGCAGCTGGGGCAGTAGCGGCGGTGGGCTGGGCAGTGGTGGGCGTGCTTGCGGGAGTGGCCAGGGCGTCGGACTCAGATTCGAAGGTCGTTTTCATACGGGTGGAGTTAGGCTTTTGAGTTTCCGTGTACGGAATCAGACCGCGCAAAGTCATGCCGGCTGCGCGCAGAATTATGGGGCTATAGCTACAACGAGGCAGGCCTAGGAGGTAAGCCTGCTTTCTTCGCTAAAAAGCCGGCTAATTACTAACAGGTGCGCTGCTGATTTAGGTAGTTTTACAATTCGTTTGCTCTTACTCTATTCTCTTTTTTTAATTTTTTATGCCCTTTTCTACCCGATGGCTACGGCCGGTACTGGCCTTGCTATGTGCAATTGGCACCACCGGAGCACAGGCAGCTTCCAACCCCCGATTTGTTGAAAACAAAAAACAATGGGATACGCCGGTCCGTTTCCGGGCTGAAGTGCCGGGCGGCAGTGTGTTTCTGACTGCTACCGGCCTCGTATACGATTGGCGCAGTACCGCCGACCTGCTACGCGCCCACGATGCTGCCGAAGCTACCACTCGCACCCACCAGCCCGCCGCCGATGTGGCGGTACGCGGCCACGCGGTATTCGTTGACTTTGTGGGGGCATCGGCGGCGGCGAAGTCGGTGGGACAGCAGCAGCTGCCGGCGTACCACAACTACTTTATCGGCAACGACCCCAGCCGCTGGGCCAGCCACGTGTCGCTCTTCGAGGAGGTGCGCTACGCCGGCCTGTATCCCGGCACCGATCTGCGGGTGTACGGGACCGAAAATGGCAGCCTAAAATACGACTTCATTGTGCAGCCCGGGGGGCAGCCCGCCGCCATTGCGCTCCGCTACCGTGGCACCGATGGGCTACAGCTGCAGCCCGACGGCACTCTGCTGGTGCATACCTCCGTAACCGACGTGGTAGAGCAGCGCCCGTATGCGTATCAGCTCGTGCACGGCCAGCGCCGGGCGGTACCTTGCCAGTACCGCCTCACCGACAACACCTTGCGCTATGATTTCCCGCAGGGTTACGACCATCAGCAGCCCCTGATAATTGACCCAGTCGTGGTGGCCTGTACCTTCTCGGGCAGCACCGGTGAGGTGTGGGGGGCAGCCACGGGCTATGACAATGCCGGCAATATTTATACCGCCGGTTTTGGCCAAAGCAGCGGGTATCCGGTTACGCCGGGGGCCTATCAGGTTTCATCCCGGGGCAGCACCGAAGTGGCGATCAGCAAGCTGAATCCGACTGGTTCTCAGTTGATGTACGCCACCTATCTGGGGGGTAGTAGCTCGGACGAGGTACGGGCGTTGCGCACCAACAGCGCGGGGGAACTGTACGTGCTGACCAGCACCAACTCTACCAACTTTCCCTCCACGGCGGGTTGCTACGATGCTTCGGCCAATGGCTCGGTTGATCTGGCCCTAACGCACTTCAATGCCACCGGCACGGCTCTGGTAGGGTCAACCTATCTGGGAGGCAGCAGCCAGGATGCGCCGGTTGAGCTGGCTGTAACCAATGCCGGAGCGGTAGTGGTTGGCACTACGTCTTCGACTAACTTCCCTACCACCGCCGGGGCGTACGACCGGACCTTAGGAGGTACCGACCTGTTTGTGGCCCGCCTGAATGCCTCCATGACCACGCTACAATGGAGCACTTTCCTGGGCGGCGCGCAGGGAATTGAAACCAGCACGGCCGTGCAGCTGGAGCCTACCGGCAACGTGCTGGTTACGGGCACCACCAATGCTTCCGACTTTCCGGTAACGTCCGGCGCATTGCGCACCACATATGCCACTCCCGGCGACGCGTTCGTGGCTCGTTTGCAGGCTGATGGCGGGGCCCTGCTCGCTTCCACCTTTTTCGGTTCGTTGAACGCGACCGATGTCATAACGCACGTCGACACCGATGCGGCCGGCAACATAATAGTATGCGGCAACACGTCGGGCACGCTTGCCACCACGCCCGGCGCCCTGACCACGCCGAGTGGGCGGATTTTTATAGCGGGCCTGAACAGTACGCTTACCAAGCAGCAGTTTCTGGCCAGACCCCTGAACACCTCCTTTCTGACGGTTCAATCGTTTAGGGTAGATGGCTGCGGCAATATTCACCTGGCGGGCCTCGATTCCAATTCGGCCTTGCCAATCGTGAATCCATTGCCTAATAGCGGTTTGAGTGGGTTTTATACGACGACCCTGAACGCTACTTGCAGCACCCGCTTATTCGGTTCTTACTTTGGCTTTTCACCCCAACACGTGCACTCCAACTCGCACCGGATTGACGAGCAAGGCCGGCTGTACCAGAGCTTCTGCACGAATAGCCCCTCCCCCACCACGGCCACAGCGTATTCTCGCGTTTCGCGTACCGGCGGCGGGCTAGATGTACTAGCACTTAAAATCGACCAGAACACTGGCGCGGGTACTTCGGTGCAGGCTGCCGTGGCGGCTGTCGATTCGGCGTGCGCACCTGTACAGGTGGCCTTCGTCAACCAGACCGCAGGCAGCACCCGTTTCCGCTGGAATTTTGCCGATGGCTCCGCCCAGGATACTTCCGCAGCCCCGGTGCACCTGTTTCAGACTCCCGGGACGTACCGGGTGCGGATGGTGGCACTGGGCACCGGCCTGGCATGTTCCCGCAACGATACGACCTACGTGACCGTGCGCGTGAAAGCCAAACCAACGGTGACCCTGCCCCGCGACCTGACCCTCTGCCCCGGGAGCTCCCTCACGCTGAATGCCAGCACTCCCGGCACCACCTACCGCTGGAACACCGGCGCCACTACGGCCAGCATTGTGGTGCGGCAGCCCGGCAAGTACTCGGTAGTGGTCGATAACGGCCGCTGCTCAGCCCGCGACAGTACCACCATCCGTCTGGGCAATTTGGTGCAGGCGGCCGTGGCGGCTGTCGATTCGGCGTGCGCACCTGTACAGGTGGCCTTCGTCAACAGGACCGCGGGCAGCACCCGTTTCCGCTGGAATTTTGCCGATGGTTCCGCCCAGGATACCTCCGCAGCCCCGGTGCACCTGTTTCAGACTCCCGGGACGTACCGGGTGCGGATGGTGGCACTGGGCACCGGCCTGGCGTGTTCCCGCAACGATACGACCTACGTGACCGTGCGCGTGAAAGCCAAACCAACGGTGACCCTGCCCCGCGACCTGACCCTTTGCCCCGGAAGTTCCCTCACGCTCAACGCCAGCACCCCCGGCACCACCTACCGCTGGAACACCGGCGCCACCACGGCCAGCATTGTGGTGCGGCAGCCCGGCAAGTACTCGGTAGTGGTCGATAACGGCCGCTGCTCAGCCCGCGACAGTACTACCATCCGCCTGGTAGCTTCGCCTACCATCACCCCCGATACCATCGGCTGCATAGCGGGAAGCGTGGTGCTGACTACCAAAGCTGAGCCGGGCAGCACATACCTGTGGTCGACGCAGGCGACTACGCCCAGCATTGTAGCTACCACTTCGGGGCGCTACACGGTACGCATCACGCAGGGCACCTGCGTAGAAGAAAAGGCCGTAACCGTGACGCTGCTGCGACCGGTGTTGCCGCCCAACATCATCACCCCCAACGGCGACGGCCTAAATGATGTCTTCAAGCCCTCCAACGCTGCCTTGATAGAGCCTGGTACCCGCCTGCGCATCTTCAACCGCTGGGGCCGGCAGGTGTATACCACCGACGACTACCGCAACGACTGGGGCCCCGGCCAGCCCGATGGGACGTATTATTATACGCTGGAAAATCAGCGCTTTTGTACGCCCTACGTCAAAGGCTGGCTGGAAGTAGTGAAGTAAGCGGAAGGCGTGGCGTCTTCCGCCGGCCTTCCGTACTTTCGCAACAGCTAAGGCCTGCCATTCGGTGGACGAGCTGCTTCCAACCAGGCTTTAATAACCAGCAACCAACAACTTTCCTTCCCACATGCAATTCCGCACCGAGAAAGACACCATGGGCACCGTGCAGGTGCCGGCCGACGCCTACTGGGGCGCCCAGACTCAGCGCTCTATCGAGAACTTCCAGATTGCGCAGGATATCAACCGCATGCCCAAGGAAATCATCCGGGCGTTTGCCATTCTGAAGAAGGCTGCGGCCCTCACCAACCGCGACGCGGGCGTGTTGACCGCCGAAAAAGCGGAGCTGATTGGGAAAGTGTGCGACGAAATTCTGGCTGGCGAGCTGGCCGACGCCTTCCCGCTGGTGGTGTGGCAAACCGGCTCGGGCACGCAGTCGAACATGAACATGAACGAGGTCATTGCCTACCGTGGCCACGTGCTGCAGGGCGGCAGCCTCGCCGACGAGAAGAAGGTGCTGGCCCGAACGACGACGTGAATAAGTCGCAGTCGTCGAACGACACCTTCCCGACGGCCATGCACATTGCCGCCTACCAGACGCTGGTGGAGGTAACCATCCCGGGCATTACCAAGCTGCGCGACACGCTGAAGCGCAAGTCGGAGGAGTTTATGCACATCGTCAAGATTGGCCGGACTCACCTCATGGACGCCACCCCGCTGACCGTAGGCCAGGAGTTTTCGGGCTATGCTTCCCAGCTCGACCACGGCCTGCGCGCTATCAACAACACCCTGGCTCACCTTTCGGAGCTGGCCCTGGGCGGCACCGCCGTGGGTACGGGCATCAACACGCCTCCTGGCTATTCCGAGGCCGTGGCCAAGCACATTGCCGACCTGACCGGCCTGCCCTTCATCACGGCCGAAAACAAGTTTGAGGCTCTGGCCGCCCACGACGCCATTGTGGAAGCCCACGGCGCTTTGAAAACCGTGGCTGCTTCGCTGATGAAGATTGCCAATGACATCCGCCTGCTGGCTTCGGGCCCCGCGCCGGCATCGGTGAGCTGTTCATTCCCGACAACGAGCCCGGCTCCAGCATCATGCCCGGCAAGGTAAACCCTACCCAGAGCGAGGCCATGACCATGGTAGCGGCGCAGGTAATGGGCAACGACGTAGCCATCAACATCGGCGGCATGAACGGCCACTTCGAGCTGAACGTCTTCAAGCCGGTTATGATTTACAACTTCCTGCACTCGGCCCGCCTCATCGGCGACGTGTGCGTGTCGTTCAATGACCGGTGCGCCGAGGGTATTCGCCCGCTGGAAGAAAACATCAAGAAGCACGTCGATTCGTCCTTGATGCTGGTCACGGCCCTGAACCCCCACATCGGCTATTACAAAGCCGCCGAAATTGCCCAGACGGCCCACAAAAACGGCTCGACGCTGAAGGAAACGGCTTTGCAGCTCGGCTACCTCACCGAGGAGCAATTCAACGAGTGGCTGAAGCCCGAGGACATGGTTGGCGAGATTAAGAAGTAGTTTTCTTAATCTGACAATCTATCAATCGTCTGTCATCCTGAGCAAAGCGAAGGACCTTCTAGGATAAGAACGATACTCGTAACAACGATTCGTTCTAACGTAATAAGGTCCTTCGCAAGCTCAGGATGACAGACGATTTTGGTTCTGCTTATTCCCACCTCATGGACTGTTCCCGCTGCATCACGCTCGAAAACTCCCGCGTCCGGCTGCGGCCGTTGGAGTGTTCCGACTTTGAAGACCTGAAAGCCGTCATCTTCGACGACGAAATCTGGCGCTTTACCACCATACCCAACCCTAGCGACGCCGTGGGCCTGGCGGCTTACCTTACCCAGGCCGTGCAGGACCGGGAAAACCACCGCCGCTACCCCTTCGCCATCATCGATCGGCAGACGGGGCGGGTGGTGGGCAGCACCAGCTACGGCAGCTTTGCCTTGCCCGAAAAGCGGCTGGAAATCGGCTGGACGTGGATTGGTCGGGATTATCAGCGTACGGGCCTCAACCGCGCCGCCAAACACCTCTTGCTCAAATACGCCTTTGGGGAACTGGGCTGCGAGCGGGTGGAGCTGAAAACCGATGCCCGCAACTGGAAGTCGCGGGAGGCTATGCGCCGCATGGGTGCCACCGAGGAAGGCGTGTTGCGCAGCCACATGTTTACCCAGGGCGGGCAGCGCCGCGACTCGGTCTATTTTAGTATCCTGAAACCGGAATGGGACCAGCTACGGCTCACCGTGTTCCGTGAATTCGACGCCCGTGGCTGAGCCCCAGGACAGCCTGCTACGCCGCCGCATAGCCAGCTTCGGGCACGCCTTTCGGGGGTGGCTTCGGCCTTGCGCTCAGAAGTACACCTGCGCTTTCACGCTCTGGCTACGGTCATTGTTATTGGTTTGGGCTTCTACTTCCGAATTTCCGGCCTAGAATGGGCCCTAGTGGCGTTAGCCGTGGGCTCGGTCTGGTCGGCGGAGCTGGTCAATACCGCCATCGAGGCCGTTGTCGACCTCGTGTCGCCGGAGTACCACCTGCTGGCGGGCAAGGCCAAGGATGTAGCCGCCGGGGCGGTACTCGTGACGGCTGGTGCCGCGCTCGTAGTGGGGCTGCTCGTGTTTGGCCCCCGGGTATGGGCCTTGCTGGGCTAAGGCGGCAACCTCCCGGTTTAGTGTGCGTTCATTACATTCGCGCCCTCTAATCCTGTTGTCATGCGTTTATTCCTGTCCCTTGCCGTTTCTTCTCTGGCTATCTGGCTGAGTACAGCCTGTGGCCGCGGCGTAGCCGTGAACACGCCTACCGACCCGCCCGTGAGCGGCAATGTAAACGGAAACGATACGCCAAACCCGACCAGCACCAACACCACCGACCTGCGGGCCTCTGCCACGGCGGCCTTCGACACTACCGCCCGTCCCAAGTGGCTGGCCGACCGGATTCAGGCGCACCTGGCCGAGCCCAAAGCCAACCCAGGCGTCCAGATTTCGCGCTACACCTATAAAGGCCAAGTAGTGTACTATGAAACCCTGGGCTGCTGCGACCAGTTCTCTAATGTGTACAACGCTAAGGGTAAGCTTATTTGCCACCCCGACGGGGGCCTGACCGGCAAAGGAGACGGACAGTGCCCTGACTTTGATAAAAACAAAACCGGTGAAAGCCTGGTTTGGCGAGACCCGCGCTAAGGGCCAAACGGACCGGCGTAGCCGCCTTTTTCCGCCATTGCATTCAATTCTTTACCATCATGATTAACACCAACGAAAAGCTGGGGCCTACAACGTGTGGGCTAACGAAACCCTGCTGCGCCACCTCGACGGATTAGTAGCCGCGGGTCAGGAAATTCCGGCCGTTTGCCTGCGCCTGTTTAGCCACGTGCTCAATGCTCAGGCCATCTGGATTGCCCGCCTCTCGGACACGAAAAGCCCGGTGAAAGTATGGCAGGAGCATGATCTGGCCGGCTTGCACCAGCTGCACGCCCAAACCTCGGAGCATTTGCACCAGCTCATCAGCAGCGCCGACGAGGCCGAGCTGAGCCGCCTGATTTCGTACACCAACTCGGTGGGCGACGCCTACACCAGCCAAGTGTCGGACATCTTTACCCACGTGCCGGTGCACGCCAACTACCACCGGGCTCAGGTAGCCACCCGCCTGCGCGAAAACGGCCTGGAACCCATCAACACCGACTTCATTACCTACTGCCGGGAGCTGTCGGCGGCCGGCAAGGAGCAGGTAAGCCTGTAGATTACCTGACCCACACCGGATACATAGCCCTTTGGTCGTCAAACCGAAGGGCTTTTTGTTGGTTATACGCCATTCCCTTCTCCCTCTTTTTGATATGGCAACTCCCGTCTTAACGCCTGAGCGCCTGGCCGCCAGCTACTCCTACACCGCCTACCGCCACCTGATTGACGAGCTGCAGGCCGAGGGCAAAACCACTGGTCCGCAGCAGAGCGAGTTGCTGACCAACTACACCCGGCTGAACGTGCAGCGCATGAGCCGCATCGACAAAACCATTCAGCTGCTGCCCGAGCTGCGGGCGGCCGTAGCGGCCCTACCCCGGCGCTATGCCTGGCTGATTATCACCGAAGGCTGGTGCGGCGACGCGGCCCAGATTGTGCCCACGCTGGAAGCCGTGGCCCAGGCCTCGGGCGGCCACATCACGACCCACTACGTACTGCGCGACGAAAACCTGGACCTGATAGACCAGTACCTAACCAACGGGGGCCGCTCTATCCCGAAGCTCGTGGTGCTCGACGCCGAGACGCTGACGGAAGCAGCCAGTTGGGGACCTCGCCCGGAGCCAGCTCAGCACATGTTTCTGGAGCTAAAAAGTCAGAATCTGCCCTTTGAGGAGTTCAGCACCCAGCTCCATGCCTGGTACGCCAAAGACAAGACCCAAAGCACCCAGCAGGAGATTCTGCAGTTGGTGCAAGGATTGGCCTAAGCTTGGCCGACGCCAATAAAAAATCCCCTCAGTGACTGACTGAGGGGCTTTTTTGTTTAACAACAAGCACAGAAAACTCCGCGCTAGGCTGAAACCAGACTTAGTTAACCAGGCTTACGCTCGGCACGTTGGTTTGCTGATTGTTGACCACCACAATGCCGGTACGGGTGGCTGGGCGGTAAGCGGGCTGATTGGCCGGGGCCGTGGTGGAGGGGAAATACTCCAGGCGGTACGTACCCGAGGGCAGGCTCTGCAGGCGGTAGGCGCCGGTAGCATCGGCGGAGGTGCTGAACGTGTCGGCGGGCGTGAGCGACGAGCGGATGGCCAGGACCTGGGGCAGGGCCGCGGCGGGCGTAACCTGCCCGTAGATGCCACCGGCAATTTCCTGGGCTACCAGGCGCACTACGGGCTTGAGCAGGTAACGCTCCTTCTTGTCGTTGCCGGGCTTCCAGTTGCCACGCTCCACAATGGACTTAGCCACGTCGAAGTCGAGCAGGAGTTGGTAGGTTTCACTTGCCCGGAGCGTTACTTTGTCCAGCTTCAGCTTCACGCCCGAAGTCTGGCCGCTGGGAGTTTTGAGCGTGTAGGTTTCTCCGTCGCGGGTAGTTACGGTGTTGTTGGGGCCCAGAATCAGGCGAATTTCCTTCAGGTCGCCGGGAGCAAAGTCGGTGCTGACCAGCAGGGCCGAGCGGCCGTTGACGTAATCCAGGATATTGAGGGCCTGGGGCGTGAAAGCCAGCCGTTCCCAGCCGGTGGGGTCAGCTTCGTCCTTGAGGTGAACCTCAATCTGCTGCACATCCAGGTTCACGCGGCTGAAGTCGCCGGGAGCATCGGTGAGGCGCACCTCGAGCTTGGCCTGATTTTGCGCGTCGTTGTCTTTAGAACAGCCCGCAAAAGCCAGGCTGGCCAGGGCGGCTACGGAGAGGAGTTGGGGAAACTTCATAACGGAGGTAGGTAAGAGTGGGAAGAGCAAAGTGGTGGGCTTGCAGGCAAACTCAACAACTTCGTTTCTGACAAGAACCGGTCCGTTTTTATGCAAAACGCCTTGCTAATCTTCTATATTCATTAAAAAAGTTCTATAAAATTCCAGATATCAAGCTCTTCTGCTCAGTAGCGGTACTCACCATGAGCTTCTCCCAATTGGGTCAAGCAAAAGCCCCGGCCTTGAGCAAGACCGGGGCTTTTGTAAGGATGATAAAGGAACAAGCTGCTTACTGGCCGCCTTTCGCAGTATCGGCCGGAGCCGGGTCGGGAGTTTTGGCAGCCGGCTTTTTAGGCTTGCCAAAGAGGTTGCCCAGCGTTTGGGTAGCCTGCGACTTCAGCTTAGCCTGGGCCTCCAGGCGCTTCTTCTCGATTTCCTGGCGGGCCTTTTCCTCCAGCTCCAGGCGCTTCCGGTCCAGCTCCTTGCGGGCACTGTCCTGGGCCACCTGGCTGCGGGCGGCCAGCTTGAGCTTGGCGTCGTCTACCTTGCTTTGCACCACACTCTGCACTAAGCCTTTGGCTACATCCTTGGCCTGGGTTTTCACGCTGCCCGTGGTCAGGGCTACCTGGGGCGAAGTCATCGTCCCCCGATTTTGAGGCCCAGCGTGACGCGCTCCGTGCCTTTGATATCCTGCACGCCCGTGAGCTGGGTGAGCTTGGCATTCAGGGCGTTGCCTACTTTACCGGTCGGCACGTCGAGGGCCATGACGTACTCCAGGGCCCCACCGATGTTGGAAGAGCCGCCGAGCGTACTTTTCACCTGCCCCACGGTAAAGTCGAAGGGCTTCACGATGAAGTTGCCGTTGATGAGCTCCGCAGCCACGTCCTTGTTGTTCACGGCAAAGCTCTTGAGTTCCTGCAACTGGGTCAGGGAGCTAATCTTGCTCAGTACCGGCGAGGCGCCCACCGCGGCCCGGATTACCTCAAACAAGCCCTTGCCGGTTAGGGTGCTGTACACCGGCATCATGTCCTGGCCCATTTCCCCGCTCACGTTGAAGTTGGTGGAGAAGATGCCTTCCACCTGCGAGGCCAGCGGCACGAGCTTCTTCACCGAGTTGAAGGCGTTGAAGGCGTTCTGGAAGTTAAGGTTCTTGATGTTAAGGCCCAGGTTGAACTTGGGGTGAGCCAAGTCCTTGCTGGTGTAGCCGCCGGTAGTAGCAAAGCTGGCACCCAGCGTGTTAAATGTCAGCCCGTTGAGGTTCACGCCCTGGTCTCGCACGGCCAGGGTGCCCTTCATGTTGTCGAGCTTGAGGTTGTCGTATACCACCTGGCCCACGTTGGCGTTCAGGGTCAGGTCGAAGAACTTGGGAATTTCGAGCACCCCATCGGCCTGGGTGGGCGTGGCGGGAGCTTTGGCAACCGTAGCAGCGCCGGCGCTGGGCTTGCCGCTCACATTGTCCACCATCCACTCGTTCACGTTGAAGCGGCGCGAATTCACGTTCAGGTTGCCGCGCAGGCTCTGGCCGGGCGTAAACATATAGCCCATGTAGTTGGAAATCGTGCCCGAGGCCGCAATGTCCGACGAACCCACGAAACCGGTCATGTCGCGCAATACAATCTGGTCGTTGTTGAACGTGGCCGTGGCTTTGGTCACTTTCACCCCCTGGGGCAAGTCGGGGCTTTTGTAAGTCACGTTTTGGGCGTTCACCGTGCCCGAGGCCACCACGCTCTGGTAGCGGCCGGCTTCGATGTCGGCCATCTTGCCCTTGGCGGCCACGTTGCCGTTCAGACGGCCCGTCACAGTCATGCCTTCCAGCGGGAAAATCTTGGTCAGCTTGGTCAAATCCACAATACCCCGGATGTCGGCGTCGAAGATGGGCTTGTCGATATTCTGAGCGGCCACGCGGCCTTCGAGCGGCTCACCATCGAGCAGCATCCGAAACTGCGGGATGTCGATGCGGGTGTCATTGACCTGCCCAGTAGCATTTACTACCGTGCCGTTCAGCGTCAGGTTCTCAATCGGGGCCGGAAACTGCTTGCTCTTTACGTAGCCGTTGGTCAGGTTCATCTTGGCATTTACCACCGGCATCTGGGTTTTAGAATACGTGCCTTTGCCGGTAGCGTCCACGAATAGCTTGCCGCGCAGGGTCAAGTCCTGCACCGGGTACACCTTCATCATTTCGGCCAGGTCTACGTTGGCTTTCACTCGGCCGTCAATCTTCATCGGCTCCAGCCCGTCCACGATGACGTTGCCATCCACCGGGTTTTTGCCCAGGTCCAGGTGAAACTGTTTCACGTTGACTTTCACGTTGTTGGTAAAGCCCGAGGGGTTGTCCACGTTCATGTCCACGTTGATGTTGCGGGCCGCCTGCGGCAGTTGCGGGTAGTGAAACATGCCGTTCTTGATCTGCAGATTCACTCCGTAGCCCGGCATCTTCAGCTCGTTCTGCACGCCCTTGAAGTAGCCGTCGAAGGCTACTTTGCCCTCGGCTTCCACGTCCTTAAACTGCTCGGTATACACGCCCGGCACCAAACTCAGAATGTTCTTGAAGTCGGTTTCCAGGGCCTTGAAGGTCAGGTCGTAGGTAATGTCGGTGGCGTTGGGCAAGCCGATGCTACCCTGGAACGAGGCCGGGAAATCGTTGAGCTGCACCTTGTTGTCTTTGAAGGTAAACAGCATCTTACCCAGGTCCATGGCCAGGGTCACGTCGGCCGTCAGCTTCTTCTTCGAAACGTATTCGGTGCCGGCGTAAGTCATGGAAAGCTGCTCGGCCGTCGTTTGGCTTACCATGTCGAAGATGTTGCTGGCAAAGTCGCCCGAGCCCGAGTGGTTCAGCCCCCGCATCTCCATGCTGAAGGGAATGGTGCGGTCCTCGTAGCGTAGGTGCCCGTCGTTTACTTTCCATCCTTTAATAGCCAGGCTCACCTGGGAAGTATCCTGGCCCTGGGCCGCCGCGGCCGAATCCGAAATCATAATGTCCCAGTTGGCCCGGCCGCTTTTCAGTACTTTGGCGCTGATGTCGGGCTGGTCGAGCTCAATCGACCTAATCTTAATCTGCTCCCCACGCACCACGCTCATCAAATCCATACCCACCCGGAAAGCGGGCAAGTAGGCCAGCGTATCGCGGGCAAACGAGTCCTTGCCAATCACGCGAAGCTGGTCGATGCTCAAAGCCAGGTCCGGAAACGTGCGGAACAAGCTCAGGCTGACATTGCCCGGGTCGTATTCCACTTTGGCATTCACGCGCTGGGCCAGTTGCTTGTCCAGGGCCTGCTTGATTTTATCTTTAAATAAGATGGGCGTCAGGGCTACGGCTGCCACCAGCACGACCAGGAAGATCAGTAAGCCTAAAAAAAACTTGCGCATATGAGTAAGGAAAAAACGAAGAAGGAGTCGGAGCGAAGCCGCAGTATACTCAGCTATTGACAAAAGTAGTGCAGAACTTACCGCCGGTTGGGCCCTGGGTCCGTAGTTTTCAGTAAATAGAGGGTAGCGCCACCGTCCCGACCACTACCATAAGCAACCTGCGTAGAAGATGGATAATTTTAACTGTTTAGTTCCAGCGCCCGGCAGCGGGCATGTACGAAAACAGATGCGTAACGCGTTAAGGAAGTTGCTTATGCGGACGTATCGTGTTTCTTCGGCGCGGGTTATAGGGTACCACCAGGGGCGGTGGCAGCCGCTGGCGGCTATAATGCTGGTGGCAGGCTGCGCTATGGCTGGCTCCGGGGCAGCCCAGGCCCAGGACTTGTACTTTGCCCAGCCCTACGCTACGCGCCTGCATACCAATCCGGCTTTTACCGGCCTGCTCGACGACTACAGCCTCACGCTCAGCTACCGCAACCAGTTCCCGACCCTGGCCGGCACGTTCCAAACCAGCCAGCTCGCCGCCGACTACCGTTTCCAGGACCAGACCAGTGCTGTGGGTGTGCTCCTGAACGTGGACCGCACTGGCAGTATTGGGTATACCCGTATTGAAGCGGGGAGCACCTACGCCTACCACGCCCGCCTCACGCCCCAGCTTAGCGTCAGCGCTGGTGCCCAGGCCAGCTACGGTAACCAGCGCATCAGCTACAACAACCTCGTCTTCGGCGACCAAATCGACAACAACGGCACCGTGCAGGGTGGTACTCGCGAAGCTCTGGACTATGCTCCGGTCAGTTACCTTACGCTGGGTACCGGCCTGCTAGTATATGGGGAGCGGTTCTGGTTCGGTCTGGCCGGGCATCACCTCAACCAGCCCGACCTGGGTTTCCGGACCCAAACCAAACTCCCCCTCCGATTGAACTTAAACGGGGGCTACAAGCATTACTTCGTGCGCAGTACCGTGAAGCAACAATACCGCGAAATCAGCCTTTCTCCTACCTTAAGCTACACCCGGCAGGGTGGCAGCCAGCGGGCCGAAGCCGGCCTCTACGCCGTGCTGACGCCCATCACGCTGGGCCTCCTCTACCGGGGGTGCCGCTGCCGGGTTCGCAGCAGCCCCAACAGATCCTGACGGCCCTCGCCGGGCTCAGTGTGGGGGCATTTCGGCTCGGTTATAGCTACGATGCAAGTCTGAGCGCGCTAAGTGCGGATTTGGGTGGGGCGCACGAGGTATCGTTGAGCCTGCGACAGTTCGATTCGCTGGAAGCGGCCTGGCGCCGGTTGAAACGGCGTAATTACCCGTCAATTCCTTGCCCAGCGTTCTAAATTTTCGTATTATTGCATCCAAATTGCCTTGCCTAAATCATTTTCTCTCAGGTAGTTTCAACTTGATCATGAATTTTTCCAAGTACCTGCGTTTTGCGGTCGTAGGAGCCTGCGCGCTGGCTTCCTGTAAGGGTGGCCCTCCCACAGCTACCAAGCCCGGTAAGTACAGCTCGACTACGGGCATTGAGTACAACACTGAAGAGGGCATGAAAGTGGCCGATTATCAGGGCATCCCTGAGGGTCCGGGCCTGGTGTTTATCGAAGGTGGCCGCACTGTCCTGGGTACCCAGGAAGAGGACGTAACCATGTCGCACGACAACATCGAGCGGACCGTTACTATTGCTTCTTTCTACATGGATGAGGCCGAAGTGGCTAACATTCACTGGTTGGAGTATCTGCACTTTGTGCGCAAAGACTCGTCGGAGGAAATTTACCAGCGCGCCCTGCCCGACACAACCGTGTGGGCCCGGGAGCTGTCTTTCAACGACCCTTACGTTGACTATTACCTGCGTTACCCCGGCTTCCGCTACTTCCCCGTAGTGGGCGTAAGCTGGCTGCAGGCCAACGATTACTGCACCTGGCGGACCTCGAAAGTAAACGAGCGTCTGGCTATGGACTCTGATGATGGCGGAGGAAGCTCTAAAGGCGGTGGCTTGTTCGGCAAGAAGAAGAACAAAGACGGTGATGCTGCGGAAGGTACTGATGCTGCTGGAGGCGTAAAAATCTCCATCGAGAACGGTAACACGCTGCCTAACTACCGTCTGCCTACTGAGGCCGAATGGGAATATGCTGCTCAGGCTCTGATTGGTACCCAGGAAGTTGGTAACGAAAACCAGGAAAATAAGCGGATTTATCCTTGGGATGGTCGTCAGGTGCGGAACCCCTACGGCAAGAACATGGGTACCTTCCTGGCTAACTTCAAGCGCGGCCGCGGTGACTATGCCGGTATTGCTGGTAGCCTGAATGACGGCGCCATGATTACGGAGTACGTATACGCCTACCCACCAAACGACTATGGCCTGTACAACATGTCGGGTAACGTAAACGAATGGGTACAGGACATCTACCGTCCGCTGTCGTTCGAAGACGTGGAAGACCTGAACCCCTTCCGTCGTAACGGCTTCTTGGACCCCTCCGAGAAATACGACAAGAAGAACTACCAGTCGCTGATCGACGACCACGTGCGGGTGTACAAAGGCGGCTCGTGGAAAGACGTAGCTTACTGGCTGTCGCCCGGTACGCGTCGTTTCATGGCTGAAGATTCGGCCACGGCAGCTATCGGCTTCCGTTGCGCTATGATCAACGCCGGCTCGAACAAGTAATCTGAGCTTCGGCTTCGACCGGGTATTTCAGACGATTACCTCAAATGCAGAAAGGCTACCCAAACGGGTGGCCTTTCTTGTTTATGCCTTGCTCGGAATGTGCACGATACTAAGCGGGCAACACCGGGCCCTCCCAATAAAAAAACCTGAGTCAGTGCTCAGCGCAGGCAATAGTGGCAATGCTGACGGCCCGGCACCCAGCCGCAAGTAATGCCGCGGCGCAGGCTTCGAGCGTGGCCCCGTGGTCAGCACATCATCAACTACCAGCACATGCTTGCCTGTGACGGTGTGGGGCTCGGCTACTTCAAAGACTGTGGCTACGTTTTGCCAGCGCTGGGTGCGGTTCTTACGGGTTTGGGAATCGGTGTACTCGGTGCGCCGCAGGGTGGTAGCATGCCACGGCACGGCGAGGCCAGCCGCCAGCCCCTCGGCAAAACTGTCGGACTGGTTGAAGCCGCGCTGCGCCAGCTTGCGCTGGTGCAACGGGACGGGCACGATAAGATCGAACTCGGTGTGCAGGTCCTGGCTGGCAAGCTCTGCCCCGTACCAACGGCCCAGGGTTTGTCCAACTTCGCGCTGTCCTTGGTACTTGAGTTGATGCAACAAGTGCTGAACCCGGCCCCGGCGCAAAAAACGCAGGTAGCTCAGGGCGTGCGTCAACGGGACTTTGCCCCAGAAGCGGCGGGCAAGAGGATTTTGACTGGCGGGCAGCTTATGATAGTCAGTGTAGGGGAGCTGCGCCCGACACTGCGTGCAGATATCGTCTTCACCCCGCATCAGGGACTGGGAACAGGCCAAGCAGGTCTGGGGAAAAACCAAAGCCGTCAAATCGACCAGGAAAGCAGGTAGCATAATAGAAGAAATAAGGCAGGTAACAATAAAAGATAAGCCGGCAAAAGGTACGGATTTATCCGGCACCGCCACCGTAAAAAACGGTAGATGAGCCTACTAGCTAGGCAGCGCTGAAGAAGCAGCGGCAGCAGGCGACTTTTGTAGCTACTTTCGTGTTTATAGCCCAGATCTTACCCCTTTACCATGAGCCAAGTCACGGAGTTTAATGAGTACCGCCAGCGCATGAATGAGAAAATCATGGCGGCTGACAACAAGGTCATCAAGCGGTTTTTCAACCTCGATACCAACACCTACCAGGCCGGCGCCCTGGACGTGAAAACCAAGGAAATGCTGGGCCTGGCCTGTTCCATGGTGCTGCGCTGCGACGACTGCATCAAGTACCACTTGGGCAAGTGCCACGAGGAAGGCCTCAACGACGAGGAAATCTACGAGGTGTTTGCCATTGCCAACCTGATTGGGGGCAGCATCGTAATTCCGCACTTCCGCCGGGCCGTGGAGTACTGGGAAATACTCAAGGAGGAGGCTGGCCCGTTGGCGCCCCCACACCACCACGACGCGTAACCATGCCCCTGCACACGGACGAAACCGAAGCGCAGTTTGAGGCCCGCTGGTGGCAGCTCATGAATGAGATGCGCGCCCGGTTCGGTAAAAAGCCTGATTTGAATGCGCTGCTGCTGTTAATTGGTGTGCAGGAGCTGGGCCAGGGAGCCGGGCCTTTCACGAAAGAGCAGAAGCAGGACCTGATGCACATTGCCACCTGCCGGCTGTTCAGCCTGTCGGGGCACTACGAGCTCGACCATGTGGACGAGGAGGGCTGGCCGCACTACCGGCTGGTGCGGCCCGTGCCGTTTGCCAACCTGAAAGAGCAGGAGCGGATGCTCAAGTGGCACATGCTGGAGTATTTTGACGCTTTCATGAAGGAAGACGAGTAACCAGGCTCCGCTTGCCAAACAGGGCGTAACGCGTTGTTTGTAAACCGGACACGTACTCGCCTACCAACCTTATTTTTGTCTGTGAAAATCATCACCTACAACGTCAATGGTTACCGCTCAGCTCTTAGCAAAGGCTTGCTGGACTGGGTAAAGGAAGCCAATCCGGACGTGCTGTGCCTGCAGGAAATCAAGGCGGGCACTGCGCCGCTGGACGTGGCCGGCTTCGAAGCGCTGGGCTATCAGGCTTATCTGTATCCGGCCCAGAAACCAGGCTATAGTGGCGTGGCTACGTTTACCAAAATAGCGCCGCTGCACGTGGCCTACGGCTGTGGCACGGAGTGCTACGACCTGGAAGGAAGGGTGCTGCGCCTGGATTTTGCCGATTGCTCGGTGCTGAACGTGTACATGCCTTCGGGCACGAGCAGTGAGGAGCGGCAGGCGTTTAAGGTGGAGTGGCTGCACTTTTTCCGCCGCTATATCGACCAAATAAAAGGAAGCGTACCGCCGCTGATTATTGGGGGCGACTACAACTGCTGCCAGACCGATATTGACCTGCACAATCCTAAAGCCAATCAGAAAAGCCCGGGCTTCACGCCGGAAGAGCGGGCTTGGTTTGCCGACTTTCTGGCCGACGGCTTCGTGGACTCCTTCCGCCATCACCACGGCGACGCCCCGGGGCACTACTCGTGGTGGACGTTTCGAGCCGGAGCCCGGGCCCGTAACGTGGGCTGGCGTCTCGACCACCTCCTGGCAGACCAGACCCTGCAGCCACGCATTGCCGATGCCGGCCTGCTACCCGATGTAGTACACTCCGACCACTGCCCGGCTTTCGTGAAACTCAGTTAGCCAGCCTTTTTACATGCCAACCGGCCCCGGCTTTGCTCAACAGGAGCAGCGCCGGGGCCAGTTATTTTAGTTGGCCACAGTTAAGAGGCCAGTAGGGCTTCCGCTACTTCCCGGCCCGTAGCCATAGCCGCGTTCAGGGACGGATAGGCGGTGTAGTCGCCGCAGCGGTACAGGTTTTGGGCCAGCTGCAAGGGCTGGTGCGGAGGCTGCCCGCCGGGGTACACAGGCAGGGCCTGGGGAATATGGTAGGTGCGCAGGTGCTGCCAGCGCCGGGCTTCAGGGCCAAACCAAATAGCCAGATCCTCGCGCAGATACGTCGTAAGCTCAGCCTCGTCCAGTCCCTGGCTGCCGTGGGTGCTGACGGAAATCAGTGTGCGGCCCGCCGGGGCATAGTCCGGCGCGACGTGGCTGGTAAAGGCCACATTGTGGGCCAGAGTGTTGGGCGCGGCGTTTATGCGCAGCAGCTTATCGGCCTTCACCGGCGACTGGTCGGCGGCAAAGTAGGTGCAGGTCGTGCGGCGCCAGGCGGTGGGAAAGCTGAGCCGGGACGTGGGCAACAGTCGGGCTGCTGCTTCGCCATCGGTGGCTACTACCACGGCCGCGGCTTGCAGGGTTTCGCCCGAGGCCAGCTGCACGGTGTTGCCTTGAATGCTGGCAACGGGCGTTTGGAGCCGGATGCTGCCAACGGGCAGGCGGGCGGCCAGTTGTTCGGGAATCTGCTGTATGCCCAGGGCCGGAATGGCCGCGTCGCCTTCCACGAACTGCTTGAACACGAACTCGAAAAAGTTGCTGGCTGTGCTCAGGCCGCGGTCTAGGTACACCCCGCCGAAAAAGGGGCGGAAAAATGAGTCGATGATCTGCTCACTCCAGCCGTTTTGACGCAGATAGGTCAGCGTATCGGTCGAGGGAAAGTTGAGCAGTTCCTGGTTGGTGCTGGTCTTTACCCGCTTGGCCAGGGCCAGGATGCGCAGCTTATCGGCCAGGGTGCCAATGGGCGAAGTCAGGGCCGAAAAAGCGGCCAGGGGCTGATCCAGCGGATTCACCAGGGTCGTCTGCCGGCCGTCGGCCAGCCGGATGGCAGCTCCCGAGCGGAAGGCTTTCAGCTGCAAGACTCCATAATCCAGCAGGCGCTGCACCTCGGGGTAGCGGGTCTGGAGCACCTGAAAGCCCCGATCAAGGCGGAAGCCTTCGGGCGTAACGTCGGTGCGCACCCGGCCGCCCACGGCATCGGCCGCCTCGAGGACCAGCACCGGCCGGCCCGCGCGGTGCAGATAGTTGGCGCAGGTGAGGCCGGCCATTCCGGCCCCGATAATGATGATAGGAGTAGCTGAAGTCTGGCTCATAGCTCCCTCAACTGCCAGAGCCGGGGTAAGGTTGAGGTCAAAATCAGGCGGGCACTGCAGAACTGGCTTCCTTAGCCAACTAACACAAAGATGATGAACGTTTTACAGGCTAAAATAGCGGCTTGCGGGGCTTCATCACCTTGCGGGTTTTCATGGTATAAAACTCCGCAATGCCGTTGCGGGCAAAGCTTACGCGCCACACGCCCATGGCGTCGCCGAGCTTATAGCCCACGGCCTGATCCTGCGGGTACTGCTTTTTGATCAGGACATAGTCGGCAGCCGCAATGTCTTTCCCAACTTCCCCGTGGCAGCGCAGGCACTGGGCGTCGCTGAGCAGAATGGGCCGCTGATACTCAAACACATCTGCTGTGAGCCGTTTGATAAGCCGGGTCGTATCGGGGCGCAGCTCGGTAGCAGATAACGGGGCCTGATTCTGCGGGTTGCGGGGGCGAGACGAAAGCCGGCCCGGCGTAGCCAGTAGCACCAGGGCCAGCGAATCGGTGGAGGCGTAGGATTCGGGGCGGCAGTAAGGCAGGGCCGCTGCTACGCCGCCGGCCTGCAGTTGCTCAGCCAGCAGGCGGCGCAGTTCCCGGTCGGCCTGGCCGGTGAGCGAGTCGCCGGCCCAGCGGGTAGCCCGCAGAAAGTCGGCCGGCAGAATGCGCTTTACGGCCATATTTTCTAGGGTCGTGGCAATCTGCTTTCCGTTTTCGATGTGCTCAATCTGGTCGGGCCGGCAGCCGGCCAATAGGCTCAACGCCAGTACAGCGGAGAATAACGCGGGAAAAGCAGGACGCATAACGGCAGGAAAACAAGGAAAACAGCCTAGCCGGCATCTACCGGCTTTGGTAGTGCAAACAACGCAAAGAATCGGAAGTTGCCGGTTAGCGCGCCAGCAAATACTCCCGCAACGCCTCGTAGCGCGGCTCCAGCATAGTGCTTTGCTTGGGCTGCCGCATCAGCTCGTGCAACGAGTCGGGCAGGGCAATGGCTTGCCCGATTAGCGGCTCGACCACCTCCGGAAACTTCACCGGGTGGGCTGTTTCCAAAAACAAGCCGTGCTGCCCGGGCCGGGTGTGCAGGTAGTCATTCAGGGCGTGAAAGGCCACCGCGCCGTGCGGGTCGAGCATGTAGCCGGTTTGCTGGTACACCTGCTCGATGGTGGCACTAGTCGTTTCGTCGCTCACGGTGCAGCCGTGGATCAGGCCGCTGATGGTAGCGTGGCTTTGGGCAAACAGCTCCAGAATGCGGGTAAAGTTGCTAGGATTGCCCACGTCCATGGCGTTGGATAGGGTAGCCACGGCGGCCTTAGCGGCAAAGTCACCAGTGCGTAAGTAGCTGGCCACAGAGTCGTTGGCGTTGCAGGCGGCCACGAAGTGCGCTACCGGCAGCCCCGACACGTAGGCCAGCAGGCCGGCGCAGAGGTTGCCGAAGTTGCCACTGGGCACGGCCACCACCGGCGCCTCCGGGTGTTCCCACTGCTGCCAGGCGTAGATGTAGTACAACTGCTGGGGCAGCCAGCGGGCCACGTTGATGGAGTTAGCCGAGGTCAGCGTCAAATGGCTCGTGACGGCGGCATCAGTAAAGGCCTGCTTCACCAGCTGCTGGCAGTCGTCGAAGTCGCCTTGCACTTCCAGGGCTGTAATGTTCTGCCCCAGGGCCGTGAGCTGCCGCTCCTGCACCGGGCTTACTTTGCCCGACGGATACAGAATAACCACGTCTACGCCTTCCACACCCAGAAACCCGTTGGCTACGGCCCCGCCGGTGTCGCCGGAAGTAGCTACCAGCACGGTTACCTTCTTGGTTTGCTGCCGCGAGAAGTAGCCCAAGCAGCGGCTCATAAACCGAGCACCCACATCCTTAAATGCTAGCGTCGGGCCGTGGAACAACTCCAGGGCGGCAATTTGCCCGGTAACGGGTACCACCGGAAACGGGAAGTCTACGGTTTCAGCGCAGATGCGGGCCAGCTCGGCGGCGGGTATCGTGTCGCCCACATAGGGCTGCATCACCTGAAAGGCCAGCTCGGCTTTGGGCAAAGTTTTCAGGCTGGCCAGCAGCTCTGCGGAGAAGCGCGGAATGGTTTCGGGGAAGTACAGGCCACCGTCGGGCGCCTGACCGGCAATGGTGGCGGCCCGGAAGTCGACATTCGGGGCCTGGTGCTTGAGGCTATAGTACTGCATTGGAGTGAAGCTGCTGAGTCGGCACCACGCGCACCCCGCCGGGGCTGATGCGGGTAACGTAAGTATGAAAGTCGATGCCTAAATCGCTGTAAATCTGCTGCATGGCCTGGGCTACGGCCTGGGCCGTTTCCTCGGTGCGGCTCAGCATGAAGATGGACGGGCCCGAGCCGGAAATGCCGCCGCCCAAAGCCCCGGCCAGCCGGCTCTGCTCTTTCACGGCCGCAAAGCCCGGAATCAGGATGCTGCGCACGGGCTCGATGATGACGTCTTCCAGGGAGCGGCCAATCAGGTCGTAGTCGCCCTTAAGCAGGCCCGCCACCAGCCCGCCCACGTTGCCCCATTGCCGGATGGCGTCTTTGAGCAAAACTTCCTTTTTGAGAATCTGGCGGGCATCGGAAGTCTTGACCTCAATCTGGGGATGGACCACTGTCACGTGCAGTTCAGGCGCGGGCAAAGTCACAATGTCGAGCTTGGGTTCGGTGGCCCGGATCAGCGTGACGCCCCCGTAGATGGCCGGCGCGATGTTGTCGGCGTGTTGCACGCCGGAGGCCACTTCCTCCCCGAACATGGCAAAGCGCACCAGCTCTTCCTGGCTGAATGGATTGCCCAGCAGCTCATTAGCCCCCACCACGGCCCCGGCCGCGCTGGCCGCACTGCTGCCGATGCCGCTGCCGGGCTTGATGTTTTTCTGAATGCGGACCTCGATGCCGGTGCCCGCCGGCGCTTCACGCAGCAAGGCCAACAGGGCCGCCCCGGCCACGTTGCGGGTAGGCTCGGTGGGCAGGTTATAGTCGTCCTCGTTGATGATGGTCACGCCCGGCGTGTCGGTCAGGCGCAGGTGCATGGTGTCGGTGGGCGTGGCCAGGGCAAAGCCCAGCACGTCGAAGCCGCAGACCACGTTGGCCACGGTGGCCGGAGCCAGTACGGTTACAGAAGCAGACATAAAGTGAAATTGAGCGTCTGAAGAAAACTTAGCCCCGGGCCGTGCGGATGATGTCGGCAAATACGCCCGAAGCCGTTACCTCGGCCCCGGCCCCGGCGCCTTTGATAACCATGGGCTGCTCGGGGTATCGGTCGGTGTAGAACAGCACCGCGTTGTCTTTGCCGTGCAGGGCGTAGAAATCGTGGCCGGGTGCAATGGACTGCAATCCTACGCTGGCTTTACCGTCGGCGTAGCGGGCCACGAATTTGAGCTTCTTGCCCTGAGCAGCGGCGGCTTCGTAGAGGCTGCGGAAATGGTCTTCGTGCACGGCCAGCTGCTCGTAGAAGTCTTCCACGCTGCCCTGCATGCACGACTCGGGCAGGAAGGACACGTTCTGAATCTGCTCCATTTCCAGCTTTTCACCGGTTTCCCGGGCCAGAATCAAAATCTTGCGGGCCACGTCGGTGCCGCTGAGGTCGAGGCGGGGGTCGGGCTCGGTATACCCTTCGGCCTGGGCCTGGCGCACCACCTCGGCGAAGGGCCGCTTACCGTCGTAGTTATTGAATACGAAGTTGAGCGTGCCCGACAGTACCGCCTCAATCCGGTTGACCACGTCGCCGCTGCGCAGCAGGTCGTTGAGCGTGCCAATGATGGGCAGGCCGGCACCCACGTTGGTTTCGAACAGAAAATCGGTATTGAACTCCTGGGCCAGCGACTTCAGTCGGGCGTAGTTCACGTACTCCGAGGCGCAGGCAATCTTGTTGCAGGCCACTACAGCCACACTTTTTTCCAGCAACGCTCCGTACACCTGGGCCACGTCGGCACTGGCTGTCACGTCCACAAACACGGCGTTGCGCAGGTTGCGGGCGTGAATGGCTTCGACCAGCGTAGGCAAGTGCAGCGGCTCGCCGTCGGCCAGGGCCTGCTTCCACTCACCGGGCTCCAGGCCGTGCTCGTGCAGGGCAAATTTGCTGCTGTTGGCCACGCCCACCACCCGCACGTTGAGCTTGAGCTTTTCCTGGAGGTAGGCCTGCTGCCGGTCCAGCTGCTCCAGCAGCTTGCTGCCCACGTTGCCCACGCCCACCACAAACAGGTTGACCTGCTTGGCGGTGGCTTCGAAGAACGACTCGTGCAGCACGTTGATGGCCTTTTTCACGTCCTGGGCCCGAATCACGGTGGAAATGTTCTTCTCCGACGAGCCCTGGGCAATGGCCCGGATGTTGACCCCGTTGTTGCCCAGGGCCCCAAACATCCGGCCGCTGATGCCGGTGTGGTTTTTCATGTTCTCACCCACCAGCGCCACAATGGCCAGGTCGGTTTCCAGGTGCAGCGGGTCCACTTTGCCCACGGCAATTTCGTAGGCAAACTCCTCGTCCACGGAGCGTTGGGCCGCCGCCGCGTCGCGGGCGTTGATGGCCACGCTGATGGAGTGCTCCGAGGAGCTCTGAGTTATCAGAATTACGTTGATTTTCTCCCGGGCCAGGGCTTCAAACAGCCGCTTCGAAAAGCCCGGAATGCCCACCATGCCGCTGCCTTCGAGGCTAAGCAAGGCCAGCTGTGCAATGCTGGACAACCCGCGCACAATGTGGTTGTTGGCCGGCGGACTCACTTCCACCAGAGTGCCGTGGTCGGTGGGGCGAAGGTGTTCTTGATCCACAACGGAATGCCCTGGCTCATCACCGGCTGAATGGTGGGCGGGTAGAGCACCTTGGCCCGAAGTGCGACAGTTCCATGGCTTCCTGGTAGGAAATGCGCGGAATGGGCCGGGCGTGGGGCACCAGGCGCGGGTCGGCCGTCATCATGCCGCTCACGTCGGTCCAGATTTCCAGGCGGCTGGCGCCCAGGGCTCCAGCAAAAATGGCGGCCGTGTAGTCGGAGCCGCCGCGGCCCAGCGTGGTGGTAATGCCCTGTTCGTCGGCGGCAATAAAGCCCGGCACCAGGTATAAAGCTTCCGGTTGGCCGGCTACGAAGTCGTTGATGAGCTGATTGGTAGCGGCAAAGTCGACGGCGGCAAAGCCGTGCTGGGAATTGGTGCGGATCAGCTGGCGGCTATCCTGCCACTGGTGGGCTACCTGCCGGCCTTTGAGGCTGGCCGCCACGATTTGCGAGGAAAGCAGCTCCCCGAAGCTCATCACCCGGTCGAGGGTACGCACGCTCAGTTCCCGGAGCAGGAACACCCCGTCGCAGATGCTTTCCAGCTCGTTGCAGTGCTTCTTGACCAGGCTCAGCACGCTGCTCTGGCTTACCACCGGCACCAGCTCCCGGGCGGCTTCCATGTGGCGGCTTTCGATGTGGCGCAGGCGTTCCTTGTAGTCCTCCTGCCCGGTGGCAGCAAGGCGGCCGGCTTCAATCAGCGCGTCGGTAATGCCGCCCAGGGCCGATACTACCACGATGGTGGTTTCCTGCTGGGCCGCGGCCGTTGCAATGTCAATAACCTTGGAAATGTTGGCCGCATTGGCCACCGACGTACCCCCGAATTTTAGAACCTGCATACCGTTTAATGTAGAAAGAACACACGAAAAAGCCCGGGCGTGGAGGAATCCCCTGTGGGGTCCTCGGCTCGGGCTGCAACTCTGAAAAGAAACGTTGGGAAAAAGAGGTAGGTGCAGCCCGGTTACCGGGTTGTTGTGACCATACCTGTGACTGTTGTAATGACAGTCAGGGCGCGGGAAAAAGCAGCTGTAGCGGTTGGCTGAAGCATCAGGCGCGTTGAATATTGAGCCCAAAGTAGTGAATTATCCGGCCCGCGCAACGCCTTCCCCGCTTTAAAGCGTGTTAAATTTTTGCTCAGCCCGTCCAGCTTGCCACCCGCCGCCCCTCCGGCGCTGCTCGTCCAAAGCCCCTGACCGGCGCTGACCGCTACTGTTCCTGCCCTCCTTGCCACCGCTCCTGCGATGGTTTCCACCGTCCCTGCGGTCATTGCCACCGTCTCTGCGATAATTCACACTGTCTCTGCGGTCATTGCCACATTCTCTGCGATGATTCACGCTGCCCCTGCGCCCGTTGCCGGCCTCTCTGCAATGATTCACACCGCCTCTGCGAAGGTTACCGGCCTCTCTCTAATGATTCACGCCGGAGTAGATGGTCTAGGGGTTTGGGACGCTGACTTCCGCCGCTTTGGCGGCTTGGCGCAGCCAATGTAGGGGCTACCCTATATTCTATCAGTTACCTGGAACGCGGGCCCGGGTTCATCGTGTTTGTTTCCTTACCTTTGCATAGCAAATACAATTCCCTGAAGGCAAGATGCTAGATAAACTGGAGGCCATTCGCCAGCGCTACGAAGACGTAAACGAGCAGCTGATGCAGCCCGAGGCCATGAGCGACATGAAGCGCTACAAGACCTTGAATAAAGAGTATAAGGACCTCGGCAAAATCGTGACCGAGTACCGGAATTATCAGCAGGTGCTCTCCAACATCGAGGGCGCCCGCGAAGTTATTGCCACCGAAAAGGACGAGGACTTCCGGCAGATGGCCAAAGACGAGCTCGAAACCCTGCTGCCCGAGCAGGAACGCCTCGAAACCGTCATCAAGGAGCTGCTGATTCCCAAAGACCCGAACGACTCGAAGGATATCATCATGGAAATCCGGGCCGGGGCCGGTGGCGACGAAGCGGCCATCTTCGCCGGCGACCTGCAGCGCATGTACATGCGCTTTGCTGAGCGCCAGGGCTGGAAGATGGAGCTCGTGGACGCTACCGAAGGCACTTCGGGTGGTTACAAGGAAATTATCCTGGCCGTAAAAGGCGAGGACGTGTACGGCAAGCTTAAGTTTGAGAGCGGCGTGCACCGCGTGCAGCGCGTGCCGGCCACCGAAACCCAGGGCCGCATTCACACCTCGGTGGCTTCCATCGTGGTAATGCCCGAGGCCGAGGAACTCGACGTACAGATTGACATGAACGACGTGCGCAAGGACCTGTTTATGTCGTCGGGCCCCGGTGGTCAGTCGGTAAACACGACCTACTCGGCCGTGCGCCTCACCCACTTGCCCACCGGCCTGGTGGCCCAGTGCCAGGACCAGAAGTCGCAGCTCAAGAACTTCGACAAGGCCCTGCAGGTACTTCGCTCCCGCCTCTACGAAATTGAGCTGGCCAAAAAGAACGAAGCCGAAGGCGCCCAGCGCAAGAGCATGATTGGCGGCGGCGACCGGTCGGACAAAATCCGCACCTATAACTACCCCAGGGCCGCGTTACCGACCATCGCATCGGCTACACGGTCTACAACCTGGCCAGCGTGATGGAAGGCAACATCGACGACTTCGTCGAGCAGCTGCGCATCGCCGAAAGCGCCGAGCGTCTGCAGGAAGGCGTGGCGTAAGCGCAATGCACTAAGCTGCCCTGTATTCCGTTTGTCATCCTGAGTTTGCGAAGGACCTTACTGCGCTAGAACACATTGTTCCACGGCTCTAAGGTTGTTTGCAAGCTCAGGATGACCCGTTTTTACCCTGACCCATATCCTTGCTATGCGCTTTCTGCTACCCTGCCTGCTCGTATTGTCGTGCCTGCTTACTGTGCTGCCGGGCTGTGAGCCGAAGGAAGACCTGTTTACCACCGACCCTGGTGCCAAGCTCGAATTCTCGGCCGATACAGTGCTGTTCGACACAGTTTTTACCCAGGTAGGCACAGTCACGAAACGCCTGTGGGTGTATAACCGCAACAGCCGGGCCGTGAAAGTGGAGCAGATCAGTGTGCTGAACCCGGCCGTGTCGGAGTACTCCCTAATCGTAAACGGGGATGCTGGGCCAGTGGCCAACAACGTTGAAATCCGGGGCAAGGACAGCCTGCTGGTGCTAGTGCGGGCCAAGCTCGGGCCCGGCGGCGCCCAGCCCGAAGGCAAGCCTTTCCTGATTGCCGACCAGCTCCGGTTCAAGACCAACGGCAACGACCAGCAGGTAGAGCTGGTGGCGTACGGGCAGAACGCCTTTTTTCACCGGGGCGTGCTGGCCTGCAACGAGGTATGGCGCAAAGACAAGCCCCACGTGCTGCCCAGTTCGGTGCTGGTGCCTGCCGGCTGCGTGCTTACCATCGAGGCCGGAGCCCGGGTATACGCCCACGCCGGAGCCGCTATTATCGTGAAAGGCACGCTGCGGGTAAACCCCGACTATGCCCCTACCGGCCCCATCAAGCCCACCGACCCCAACATCGTGCGCTTCTCCGGCGACCGGCTCGAGCCTTTCTACAACGAAGTTCCCGGACAGTGGGCCGGGATTCAGTTCGACTCGGTCAGCAGCCGCAACAACCTGATTCGCTACGCCGAAATCAAGAATGCCGGCTTCGGTCTGCTCGTCTACAACCCGGGCAACCAGCAGCCCCGCCCCGGGTAACCGTCGAAAACACCATCATTAAGAACATTTCCGGCTCGAAGCTATCCTTTGCCAACGGCGGCCAAACCTTCGATGGAGCCGGGGTGCTGAGCATTGCCGGCGAGTTTAACCTGACCAATTGCCTGTTTACCAACTGCGGCGAATATGCTATTCTCGGGTTGGCCGGGGCACCTTCAACCTGAATTTCTGCACCGTTGCCAACTTCACGCCCCTGTTCCGGCGCGAATCAGAGTCTCTGGCCTTCACGAATGAGCCAGCGGCAAAGTGGACCGCCCAGCCGATAGTAACGCGGATAGCTATTCGCAACTCCATTATCTGGGGCTCCATTCCGGATGAGTTGCTGTTTAGCAATGGCAATGACTACGCCGAGCTGACCGTGCGCAACACCGTACTGCGCACTCAGCGCTACAAGACCGGCTTCGACACCAACGGTAACCTGATCAATAAAGACCCTAAGTTTAAGCGGCCCGCGGGCCAGTATGCTGACAAGTTCGACTACAGCCTCGATACGCTCTCCCAGGTGCTCGATAAGGCTCAGCCGTTTGGCGGCGTCGGCACGGACCTGCTCAACCGGCCCCGCAACTCAAGGACCCCCGACCCGGGAGCTTACGAGCGTCTAGACCCTTAATACTGCCATGATCTGGATTCAGAAACGCCTGCGGATGCCGGCCGTGCGCCGCGGCTTCCACCTTATTACCGACGTGCTGGTGGCCGAATTGCCCGAGCTGGAACAGATTAAGATGGGCACCGTCCACTTTTTTATCCAGCACACCTCGGCCAGCCTGAGCATCAACGAAAACGCCGACCCCACCGTCCGCCACGATTTTGAGCAGTATTTCAACCGGGCCGTTCCGGAAAATGCTCCTTACTTCCAGCACACCCAGGAAGGCCCCGACGACATGCCGGCCCACCTGAAAGCCGCCACGCTGGGCACTTCCGTCTCCATCCCGATTACCAACGGGGAATTGGCCCTGGGTACCTGGCAGGGCGTGTATCTGGGAGAACACCGCAACCACGGCGGCCGCCGCTGGATAGTGGCCACCATCATGGGCACGGAAGGATAAAATCCGTTAAAATAAAGCCGACCCGGGCAAGGCCAAGCAGTAAATATTTGCGTATGAGGCAATAAAGGCCTTTGTCGCGCTATGTTTTCTGCTGTCCTGCTTCCTTCGGTCAAACTCGTCTCTGCCCTGGCAGTGTGCGTCGCGGTTAGCATGGGTCTGGAGCCTAATGGCAGCGCACAGGCCAGCCGCACGCAGACTGAGCCGCCTACCTCGCCCAAGCGCCGCACGGTAGCCCGGCCTGGAGCGGCCAAAACCACCTGCGTTACGACCAACGACACATTGGCCGGTCAGCCTTTCGGTACCGAGCCCACCGTCGGACAACTGTTGCAGGCCGGCGCCAGAGTCATTTCCCGCAAGTCGTTTGCCAACGTGCACGAGAAAGGCCAGACCGACACGATTCTGACGCTGCAGCACCAGGGCAACCAGTTCGAGTTCTACTGTATGCCCGAGCAGCGTCTGTTACGGCGCGCCGTTATTATCAACTTCACTCCTGCCTACGGGCAGCGCCTGCGCCAAACCCTGGATGCTTCTACGCGACAGAATGGTGGCTCTTGCGCCAAAGTGCAGATTCGGGATACTGAGCGTACCAACAACGTATCGGCTACTTTCTCGGCGGGCAAACCTTCGGTAGCTCACGTGGAGCCTTATCTGGATTAAGCAGCAAGATTAGTAAGCCCGGCGCCAGCCGTAGTACCAGCCAACACCACTGTAAATAGCCAGCGTTAGGGCCAGGTAATAATCGGGTAAGGCAACCATTACCCAAGCACTAGGCAGGCATTCCCGGCACAAAAAGGACAGAAATGGGCTTAGCGCTCCTGCCCATATGATGCCTACCAGCCAAGCCGGCAGCCACTGGCTCTGCCGCAGCCGGCGCCACCAGAACAGCTGAGCCAGTAACAGCGGCAGCACTCTTAGGACAGCAGCCCACCAATACGGGCCGGTATATAGGTTAACGAAGGTAAACCGCTCGGCCTCCCCTCAAAAAAGTAAAGCTGCCAGACCTTATTCATGACAAGGAGTATGCTTATCAGCCCTCCTGCAGCCAGCAGGAGGTTAACACTCCGTAGTGCCGACCGGGCTTGGTCGCGGCGCGGGCCGGTGGCTAAAGCTAGCAGCACTGGTGCTACCAGGGCGTAACTGGTATCGTTAGACGCCAAAACTTGAGAGAGAAACTGCAGAATAGCTTCCAACCAAACTTAAGGCAGCACGGTAACCGTTGCCGAGTAACGCAGCGTATCGAATAGAACCAGCTTCTGCACGCCCCGCACCCGGTAGGTTTTCAGTAGCCCATTTTGGTAGCTCAGCGCCAGAAACTTGCGCGAGAAAAACAGCGGGTTGTCCTGGGTCAGAGTCGCCTCAATGGTGCCCGAAGAAGTCCCGTCGCCGCTTACCCGTAACTGATCCACAATGTTCTCAATGATGCCTTTGCGGCGGTATTCCTGAGCTCCATTTACCGGGCTGCCTATTGCTTCGTAGGCACCGCGCAGGGCAGGCTTATTGATGTCGGCTTGGTAGAAAATCTGTAGCTCCTTGCTCCAGTCGACCTTCTCCACCCGCGTGGTTTCCATCTGTCCGTCGCGCAGCATTACCTGTTTTTCCACGGCCGGCTGGCGCTGGGTGAGTTGGGCCGCCTGATTGTCCAGAAAGCCTTTTACGTCGAAATACAGCGGCTTACGGACTGGTTGGCCGGGCGGGCAGCCTCCTGCTGCTCACTACAGGACGTAGCGAGTAACAGGACGGCCGCGGCCCACCATGCTCTATGCATTCTGGGCGGTAATAACAGTGGGTTGCAGCAACGACACGCCAGTCATATCAGCGGGCTGAGGTAGCCCCATCAACGCCAGCACGGTGGGGGCAATGTCGCCCAGCTTGCCGTCGGCCAGGGTACCTTGGTAATCGTTGTCGGCCAGAATGCAGGGCACCAGATTGGTGGTGTGGGCGGTGTTAGGCGTGCCGTCGGGGTTAATCATCATGTCGGCGTTGCCATGGTCGGCAATGACGATGCAGGCGTAGTTGCTCTCCAACGCGGCCGTTACCACGTCCCGGGCGCAGGTGTCCACGGTTTCCACGGCTTTCACGGCCGCTTCAAACACTCCGGTGTGGCCTACCATGTCGGGATTAGCGAAGTTGAGCACCACGAAGTCAGCCGACTTGGCCTGCAGTTCGGGCACCAGGGCGTCGCGCAGCTCGTAGGCACTCATTTCGGGCTGCAAATCGTAGGTGGCAACCTTGGGTGAAGCGCGCATCAGGCGGGTTTCGCCCTCAAACTCCACTTCCCGCCCTCCGGAAAAGAAGAACGTAACGTGGGGGTACTTCTCGGTTTCGGCAATGCGAATCTGCTTCTTGCTGTTGGCTTCCAGCACCGCGCCCAACGTGTTTTCGAGGTTGTCTTTCTCGAAAATCGGGGTGACGCCCACAAACGTAGCGTCGTAGTTGGTCATCGTCAGGTAGTGCAG
Source organism: Hymenobacter cellulosilyticus (assembly GCF_022919215.1). NCBI lineage: Bacteria > Pseudomonadati > Bacteroidota > Cytophagia > Cytophagales > Hymenobacteraceae > Hymenobacter > Hymenobacter cellulosilyticus. The sequence continues at coordinate 942,648 of NZ_CP095046.1, forward strand.
GTTCAGCCGGTGCATGTTGAAGGCGTGGAAATCCTGCTGGGTCAAGGCCTGGGTGATTTCCCGGCCCCGGTCGGTGCGGAAGTTGAAGCAGATAACCACGTCGCCTTCCTGAATGGTAGCCAGCGGCAGCCCGTCGGCCCCAACTTTCACAATCGGCTTCAAGAACTCATCCGTCACGCCTTCCTTATAGGAATCGAGCATGCTCTGAATGAGGTTCTGGGAGGGCGTGCCCTTGCCGTTTACCATTAGGTCGTAGGCTATTTTCACCCGTTCCCAGCGGTTGTCGCGGTCCATGGCGTAGTAGCGGCCCACCACGGAGGCAATTTTGGCTCCGCTGCGGGCCAGGCTTTGCTCCAGGTCATTCACGTAGTTCACGCCACCCTTGGGGTCGGTGTCGCGGCCGTCGGTGAAGGCGTGAATAAAGATCTTATGTACGTCGGCATCGTGGGCCAGCGTGCACAGGGCTTTGAGGTGCTCAATGTGGGAGTGCACCCCACCATCCGACAGCAGGCCGATGTAGTGCAGGTTGCGGCCCGTGGTGCGGGCGTATTCGAAAGCTTTTTCCAGCGCGGGCATCGAGCCCAGCTTCCGCTCCCGAATCGATTTGTTGATGCGCACTAGATCCTGGTACACTACCCGGCCGGCCCCGATGTTCATGTGGCCGACTTCCGAATTGCCCATCTGCCCGTCGGGCAGCCCCACGGCTTCGCCTGAGGCCTGAAGCTTACTGTGGGGAAAACGTTGAAACAGTGAGTCGACAAACGGAGTATTGGCCTTATCAATAGCCGATACTTCCGTGTTCTGAGCCAAACCCCACCCGTCCAAAATCACCAGCAATACCTGTTTATTCATAGCGGCAAAGATAAGGGCACGGGCGGGAACGTGCGCATTTTGTTGGTTTAGGTTAACTTGTAGCCGTGGCGAACGGCTGTGGGGACATTTTATGAACAATGCCTACTTGGCATAGTTTTAGCGAACTGTATGATACATTCCCTACTTATAGTATGAAACGCAACATTTTTCAGGTTATTACCATCGTGTGGTTCTTGTTACTATCTGTAACGGTACTGGCACAAGGTGAGGCCTTCACACCGGTTCGCAATGCCATCCGGAGTGGTTCTTCGCGGGAACTGTCCCAACATTTTGGCTCTACCGTCGAGTTGAGCTTTGATGGTGATAAACAAAGCTACAGCGCCACACAGGCCGAATTTGTGATGAAGGACTTCTTCGCCAAAAACTCTCCTGCCGGTTTCGACTTTGTGCATTACGGAGGTAGTAACGAGGGAACTCCCTACGCGGTTGGCAAGTACGTAAGCAAAACCGGAGCCTACCGGATGTTCGTCAAGATGAAGTCGGTGCAGGGCAACCTGGTGATTGACACCATTGATTTCACCAAGGAATAGTTGGCCCACCGGGCTCCGCAGAGCTAAGAATTTGAGAAAAAGCTACTTATTTAAACAGAACCGCAGCCTTTACGCCGCCAACTGTTTTTAAGGATTCTAGGAAAGGCCCCGGCGCAAGTCAGGGCCTTTTTCTATTTTTGCACCGTGCAAAACCCATCCTACCTGACCCCCGAAGCGCTTACCACCTTTATTCGCACGGCCCTGGCCGAAGATATCGGCGACGGCGACCATTCCACCCTGGCCGCCATTCCGGCCTATGCCCGCAACCGGGCCCATCTGCTGGTTAAAGGCGAAGGTATTCTGGCCGGCGTAGAGCTGGCCCACCTGATTTTCCGCGAAGTAGACGCCGACCTGCAGGTAGAGCAGCGCCTCAACGACGGCCAAGAGGTAAAGCACGGCGACATTGCCTTCATCGTGGAAGGCCGCTCCCAGAGCATCCTGACGGCCGAGCGCCTGGTGCTCAACTGCATGCAGCGCATGAGTGCCATTGCAACCAAGACGGCCTACCTGACCAGCCTGATGGCCGGTACCAAGGCCAAGCTGCTCGACACGCGCAAAACCACGCCCAACTTCCGCATCTGCGAAAAGTGGGCAGTATTAATCGGAGGCGGCGTCAATCACCGCTACGGCCTCTTCGACGGTATCATCCTCAAGGATAACCACGTCGACTATGCCGGGGGCATCCGACAGGCTGTTGAGGCCACCAAAGCGTATTTGGCGCGCACCAACCGGCAGCTACCCATTGTGGTCGAAACCCGCACGCTGGCTGAAGTGCAGCAGGTCATTGAAATCGGGGGCATCGAGCGGATTATGCTCGACAATATGCCGCCGGCCAAGCTGCGCGAAGCCGTGGATCTGATTGCCGGCCGCTTCCCAACCGAAGCCTCCGGTGGCATCACCGAGGATACCATTGCCGAAGTAGCCCAGACCGGGGTCGACTTCATTTCCGTCGGGGCTCTGACGCACTCCGTGAAAAGCCTTGACCTGAGCCTGAAAGCATTTTAATCTGTAAGGTACTGACCGTAAAAAGGTCGTGGGGGCCGTTTTACGAACCGAACTCACCCGGCCATTTTCTTACGCAGCACCGGCAGAACCCATTTTCCACATTACGCTAGATGCAACAACCCAACCAACGCGGTGGCTACCGGCAAGCCCAGGGCCCGGCGCCCATGGCTATCCGCACCAAAAAATACCAGCTTGACACCGATACCTACACCCGCATGGCCATGGCCCAGGTGTGGCGCAAGGAATGGTGGTATGCTCTGATTCCGCTGGCCATCGGCCTGCTGCCGGCCCTTATCTGGCCCTCGTGGTGGTGGCTGCTGGCCGCTGTTCTGCTCACGGTGCTTTTCGTGCTGCTGCGCTCAGCCCAGATTACGGGCGTGGCGCAGATGGAGCAAAGCAAGGCTCTGTTTGAGCGGATGCACTACGAAATCGACAACCGGCAGGTGATTCTGCGCCAGAGCGACACCAAGGGCATGGGCCTCACCTGGGACATGATCGGGCAGGCCCGCCGCGACAACGATGCCTACCTGCTGTGGCTGCAGCCCCCGGCCGCGGCCGACGAGCTGAAGGGCTTCAAGGGCTTCAAGGGCTGGATGGCCCGCACTTTCAACGTGCCGATTTTCCTGCACTTCCCGCTGCGCATCTTCAATTCGCCCAACGACATCAAGCTGTTTGACTCAATGCTGCGTCGCAAAAACCTGCTGCCGGCCCAATCTCCGGCCTCGCCCGCGCCTACGAGCCCAACTTCCGCGTAACTTTGAGCCGTCCGCTCCGGTACAGTACTCTGGTACTAAGCAAGTGAGGCAACGGGTGGAGGTCCTTTGCCGGGGCTTGTTGCCTGCCATAACGCTTAGCATTTCAACACTTTACGAACATGACTAAAAAACTTCTGCTCTCCGCCGTGGCCATGGCCACCCTGGCCCTGAACGCCTGCAGCAGCGAACCATCGGACCTGCGTCCGGAGGCCAAAGTATCTCTGGATCAGGTAGCTCCTGGCACCCGCTCCAGCGACAATTTTGATATGGGCACGGCCCATGAGCCCAACCAGGCCAAGGGTGGAGCCATTGCTGCCCCGATCAGCTCGAACGTAGAATTTGAGAAGGACCGCCATCCTGGTGCCGAAGCCGCCCGCTCGGCCAATGGGGAAGCGGAAGACCGCACCAAGTCGGAGCAGGCTGCTCCCGCGCCGGCCGAAACCCAGCACGACACCAACGAGAAGCCCGCTGAACAGATGAAAGAGGAGTAGTACCCTCTTTATTATACACCGTCTGGCCCCAATGCCGGCGCTGCTGACCCTACGTCGGCGGCGACCGGGATTGGGGCCAGCGTATTTTTACAAACAAGCCAACCGCAGTGCCGTGGAGGCTGGCGCGGCCGAAAGTCGCGGGCTTTTTTGTAACATTGTTGCAAAATTACGCGTCTAGCCAGCTTGTTCCGCGCCGCATGCTGCCTACCGCTCTGCTTACCCCTTCCCGAATGCCACAACCCGTAGCCGAATGGTTTAGTACCTGGTTCGATTCGCCTTATTATCACCTGCTTTATCGGGACCGAAATCACACCGAAGCCCGGGTTTTCATCGACGAGCTGCTGACGCACCTGCACCCCAAGCCTACCACCCGCCTGCTGGACCTGGCCTGCGGCAAAGGGCGGCACGCCATTTACCTGAGCGAAAAGGGCTACGACGTAACCGGTGTGGACTTGTCGCCGGAAAGCATTGCGCACGCCCGGCAGTTTGAGCACGAGCACCTGCACTTTCACGTGCACGACATGCGCGACGCCTTGCCCTACGGCCCGTTCGACTTCATCTTCAACCTGTTTACCAGCTTCGGCTACTTCGCCAACGAAACCGAAAACGTGGTGGCCCTGCGCTCAGCGGCAGAAGCCCTGCGCCCCGGGGCAAGATGGTCATTGACTTCATGAACACCGAGCTGACGGTGCGGCAGCTAGTGGCCCGGGAAGAAAAAACCGTGGACGACATCACCTTTCACCTGCACCGCCACCTCGATAACGACTTTATCGTCAAAGATATCCGGTTCGTGGACCGCGACGGGCGGGAGCAGCACTACGAGGAACGGGTGCGGGCGCTGAGCCAGGCCCGGTTTGAGGAATATTTTCATATGGCGGGCCTACGCCTGGCCGAGGTGCTGGGCGACTACCACCTCGGCCCCTACGATGAGCAGACCAGCCCGCGGATGATTTTTGTCCTGAAGAAGTAGGGTTACCTGAAGCGTTGACGGGCTACTGCTCGTAATGGCCTTCTCTCTAACGCAGAAGCATTCCTGGGCTCATTTTTAGCCTATTCCCTATTAGCCTATTACCCCACATTAGCACTGTACCTTCATGTGGCTTGCCGTTTTTTTGTTGTTTTTGACTGTAATGGGGGCAGGGTGGCTTACCCGGCTGGTGCCCACGGCCCGCACCGTTTGGATGAAGCCTTTGCTGGCTTTCAGCGGCGCCTACCTGTTCACCCTGACCATCATGCACTTGCTGCCAGAAGCGCTGAGCCTGGGGCCGGAGTTTAGCCACCGCATTGGGTATTTTGTGCTGGCCGGGTTTTTCGGGCAGCTGCTGCTAGAGGTATTTTCCCAGGGCGTGGAGCACGGGCACGTGCATTACCATACGTCGCACGCCGGGCGGGTTCCGTTTCTGCTGTTGTTTTCGCTCGTGCTGCACTCCTTTCTGGAAGGCAGCATCCTGGTGAAGTCGCCGGAAGCAGCGGGGGTGGGCCAGAGTTTCTACGCTATTCTGGCCGGTATTGCCCTGCACCACGTGCCGGCCGCTTTTGCCCTGATGGCCGCCTTGTTGCTGCGACTCAACAGCTTTAAGCGCGCCTTCCCCTATCTGGTTATCTTCGCGCTGGCTGGACCAGCGGGCATTGTGGTAAGCAACTACGTGGTGCTGGAGCAACTACTGCAAGGGGGCTGGTACGCGGCCCTGCTGGGCCTGGTGGCCGGCAACTTTCTGCACGTATCTACCACCATTCTCTTCGAAACCAGCCCCGAGCACCACCTGAACCTGCCCAAGCTGGCGGCTACCGTAGCCGGCTGCGCCCTGGCGCTGGCCGTGGATCTAGTATAAGGCAGCGCCTCAGAAGTCGGCCTCGATGATGGGGCCTGAGCCGCGCAAAAACCGCTCAAGCTGTGCGGCGCGGGCCGTTTGCTGGGCCAGCGCGTCCTGCAGGGCTACCAGTCGCCGCCGCATGGCTACGATGATGTCAATGGCCTCCTTGCTCATACCCAGGTCGTGGTGCAGGCGGGAAAGACGGGCTAGGTCGTCGGCTTCACCGTGGATGGCATCAGGCGTTTCAGCCTCTTGCAGCAGCCCCAGGTCGATGAACTCCCTTACATCGGCCTCGCTCAAACCGTAGTGGGCCGAGCACTCGAGCAGGGTAATAGTAATGAAGGTGGGTTCCATAACGCGTCACGATTCGTTGCGGAGGTCGGCCAGTTGTTGAATTAGTGCCTTTTCTTCATCGGTCAGGTTCAGGGGCAAAGTCAGGGTCAGGCGCAGGTACAGGTCGCCAAACTGCCCGGCCTGCTTATACACCGGAAAACCTTTGCCGCGCAGCCGCAGGCGGGTGCCATTTGGGGTTTCGGGCTTGATCTTGATTTTGACCGGCCCCGAAAACGTGTCGACCACCTGCTCGCCGCCCAGCAGCGCCTTATAAATGCTCACGGGTACGTCCATGGTCAGGTCGGCACCGGTGCGGGTATAGCGCGCATCGGGCTGCAGGCGGATGGTGATGTAGAGCGAGCCGCTGGGTCCGCCGTTGCGGCCCGGGGCGCCCTGGTCACGCAGCCGGATAGTTTGCCCGTCTTCCACGCCGGGCTGGATATTGATGCGCAGCTTTTTCCCGTTCACGGTGAGGGTGCGGGGGCCGCCCTGATAGGCATCTTCCAGAGTAAGCTCCAACTCGGCCTGATAGTCCTGGCCGGCCGCGGGGCGGGGGTTGCCGCTGGCCCTACCGCCACCACCTCCGAAGATGGAGCTGAAGAAGTCAGAGAAATCGGCTCCGCCAAACGGGTCATTACTGCCGCCTCCACCGCCACCAAAGCCCTCGAAACCACCACCCTGGGTGTACTGCGACCAGTCGAACCCGCCCCCGGCCTGCCCACCGCGGCCAGCTCCGGCCTGCTGGTAGCGCTGCCAGTCGGCCCCGAGCTGGTCGTATTTGCGGCGCTTTTCCTCGTCGCTCAGAACTTCGTTGGCCTCGTTTACTTCCTTGAATTTACGCTCCGCATTCGGGTCGTTGGGATTTACGTCGGGATGATATTGGCGGGCCAGCTTGCGGTAAGCTTTCTTGATCTGGTCAGTTGTGGCGTTTTTCTCCACGCCCAAAACCTTGTAATAGTCTTTGTAATCCATGATGGAAGATAGTGACGACTTTGCAGTGGGCAGATTCCAACCTGGCCCGGGAGTGGTTCGGGTTGAAATCTGCCCACTGCAAAGCTACTTTTTCATCGGGTCGTGGCCCCAATTCATCAGCGAATAGCGCCAGCGGGAATGCTCTTTGTCGGCCTGCGGGCCCTGCGCCAGGTGGCGACTGATATACGCGTGTACTTTATGCATATGCGCTTCATCGTCGGCAGTAAGCTCGGTCTTGGGCTTGCCCAAAAGCTGAATAATCCGGCGGCCCGACTTGTGCCCGACGCTTTCACCGTCACCGTCGTCCTGCCCTACCGATTTGGATTCCTCCGTTGTAAGCCATTTCTCCAGTTCGGCAGGCGTCATATTGACCTGCTGGCGAAACTCAGTGTAAATGTCCTGGGGTGACGTTTGATTTGACATAAGGTTGGGCTTAGAAGGCAGTAAATAGTAAATCGGCAAAACTGGTTGCTCTTTTTAACGCCAACCAGGAAAAGATGGTTGTTGCGGAAGAGCCCGGAACTTTTGCCAGGATTTTGTATTTTACACTTCCGCTACCAAGCGCTCCTCTCTCACTTTAATGATTCTCTCATGAAGCTTCGTTTCTCCTTTTTGCTGACTCTCGGGCTAACCGTAGTTGGCGTGGCCGCCCAGGCCCAAACCAAAGTTGCGCCCCGCCGGGCAGTTGCCCCCAAGCCCAAAACCGTAGTACGGGAAGGTGTCACGATGAAAGACGGGGTGCTGATGCAGGAAGGCAAGGTGCTGCTGACCCAGCAGGGCCACACCACTGCTTTGACTGAGCCCGCGACCCTGACCAACGGCACCAAAATCATGGCTGATGGCACCGTAACCAAGCCCGACGGCAGTACCGTGACCCTGCAGGAAGGCGACATGATGTCGCTCAGTGGCCGCCTGACTACTAAAGCCATGAAAGCTGAGCAGGACAGCCTGATGATGATGGCTAAAAACGGCAAAGGCAAGATGAAGGCGAAGCGCAAGAACTAAGCTTTCCAGCACTTACTCCCAAACTACAAAAGCTCCGACGCAGGCTGCGTCGGAGCTTTTGTAGTTTGTAGGCAGGCCCAAAGGCTACAGGTGGGTGTAGTCCCGGAATATTTCGTGTACCTCGGCTTCGTCGCGGGCTTCCACTATTTCGTTGATAACGAACTGGATTTCAGCTTCGGTCCAGCCCTGAGCTTCGGCGGCCTTCACGAAAGCGCTGAGGTTGGTAAACCGGTCGGCCTCGGCGGGTTGGACCCATTTGACTTTTTTGCGGATGCGCATACGAGCAGCGGCTGGGTAAAGAGTGAGAAGATAATTCGGGTTCTAGCGTCGGCCTTTGGCCCGAACCACTTTAAGCTGCACGGGCGCCACGCCAGCATCGACGATGTCTATTTTACGAGCTGCCTTGCGTGAAAGGTCAATTACACGGCCTTTCGCGTGGGGTCCCCGGTCAGTAACGGTTACTTTGACCGAGCGGTTGTTGCGCGGGTTCGTCACCTTGACCACGGTACCGAAGGGCAGGGTATTATGAGCCGCCGTAAGCTTGTTTGGCCGATACGTGGTGCCGCTGGCCGTTTTGCGGCCGTTGAACTTGTCGGCGTAGTAGGAAGCGCCACCCGACTGGGTAAAGGCATTCTTGCTACCGCCGCAGCTGCTAAGCAAAAGCAAACCAGCCAGCAGGCCAACGACAGAGGAACGAAGCAGAGCAACAGTCATGAAAGCAGCGGTTAGTTGGATTTGCCGGAACGGGCAGCCGGAATGCGCAGGGCCAGCAGGCTCTCGAAATTACCCTGAAACACATTGAAGTCGACCGTGCCGCGGATTCCGGGAATGTAGGCTTCGTCGCTGTGCTGCCAGATAATCCACTTGTCGCGGGGCAATTTGGGGCTTTCGACCTCGTAATGGGCCAGCCAGAGCGGGTAGTCGTCGAAGTGCCCGGCCAGGTGGCGCTTATAAAAGCTGTAGTTGGAGTACAGAATGGGTTTCACCCCGTAGTGGCGCTCTACCAGCCGCAGCCAGGTGCCCACGCCCCGCCGCATCACGGCTACGTCGTGAAACTCGGGTGCTTCCACATCCAGCACCGGCGGCAGGTCGCCGGCCTCCAGTGGTACGGTGCGGGTAAACAGGTTGGCTTGTTTGGCGCCGTCGTAGTTGGGCTGAAAGTAATGGTAAGCGCCGCGGTAAATACCCGCCGCCCGGGCGCCTTTCCAGTTGCGCTGAAAGCGGGAGTCGCGCAGGGTAACGCCCTCACTGGCTTTGATGAAAGCAAAGCGCACGTTGTGCTCGGCTACGGTCGCCCAGTCAACCTTGCCCTGGTACGAGGATACATCGATACCGTGCACCGAGTAGCCCGTCAGCAGTGGGGTTTTTTCGCGGCCCGTGAGGCTGCCGGCCCTGAAGCTGGCGTAGGCCCGGCGGGCGTAGCGGTGAATCTGGCGCTGGTAGCGCAGGTAGCCGGCCAAGCCCAGAATCCCTATAGCCAGTACGGCCAGGCCCAGATAGCGGCGCCAGGAAGAAGCGCGGCGGCGCGAAGCAGGTCGTCGGGAAGGTTTATTCATGAGGGTCGCCATGCCAAAGGTAACGAACAAGTTTAAGCCAATGATGTGCAAAAGCCGGCAAAAACCCATCTTCCCCGCCTCCCGGCTGCCGTTGGCTACGTAGATACAAGCGCTTTTCAGCACCTTTGTGGTTCCTGCTAAACGCCTTTTGCTTTATGGCTCAGCCCAACCCCAACGAAGTTCGTGACGAATCCGGCCACCTCATTCGGGAGCTGCACGGCGTCACGCTGGCTCAGATTCTGGAGTATCTGGTAGCCCACTACGGCTGGCCGGGCCTCGACGAGCGAATCAAGGTTAACTGCTTCGCAGTCAATCCATCCGTAAAGTCCAGCCTGACGTTTCTGCGCCGTACGCCCTGGGCCCGAACTAAGGTGGAAGATTTGTACGTGCGGGCCCGCACGGCTGAAATTCTGGGCCGGCAGCTTCCGTAAAGAACAGCGAGCTGCCGGGGCGGGAATAGTGGCTGAGTTTTCTGGTATAGTTCTTGGCTGGCCTTGGACAACACAAAGAAATCCTCTCTCACTCTCCCTCCTTTCAACATGAAAAACCGCACGCACAACTTCTTCAGCGCTCTGCTTTTCGCCGGCTTATTGGTTGCTGGCAGCTCCGTTCAGGCCCAGAACAATAGAATTGGAGGCGCGGTACAAAACGGTAACGGGGCCTACGTGCTGAAAACCGACCGGCAGGAATGCATGACGAATACCTTGCTGGGTCTGCCCACACTGCCGGCTACGTCCTGCGTGACGATGACCCAGGAGAAGTTTATCGTAACGCCCAGCGGCAACTCCTCGGCCGTATGGCGCGGTATGGTTCCCGAAGGGCAGCGCCCGGCGCAGCGCGTGGTGTTCAACTCAACCTACGTTGAAGTATTCGAAGGGCCCACCAAAGGCCTGACCTACAACACGGTGGCTACCACGGAGCCTTCCGGAGCCGTCACCCTCACCTTTGACCGGAAGCCCAACGGCAAAGGCAAGAAATAGTCGGCCTTACCCGTCAGACCAGTACCGCCCGTCGGCCAGTGGAATATCCGCTGGCCGACTTGTTTTTGTAGCTTAGGGCTGCAATGGCTGAAATCAAACAAAAATCCGGGCCCGGGGAGCTACTGCTGGGCGCGGTCCTGTTCGTCGCGTTTGAAACCGCGGCCTATTACCTGCTGCGCTGGCTGACCTCAGGCCTGGGCATGGCCGACCAGTTTCAACCCGAAAACACCATCGTCAGCAACTGGGTAAAAACGGTGGTGTTTCTGCTGTTGTACCTGGTGCTGGTAGTCGCGGCCGTGCTGGTGCTCAGCAACCGGCTGCCGCGGCGTTACCGCGGGCAGGTGATGGGGTGGTTTTATCTGTCGCTACTGCTGGGTTTCGTGCTGCTGATTCCACTGTTTGGCTAGAAGCCAACTCAAGAAGGCAATAAAAAAGCCACTGCGGAGGCAGTGGCCAAGTGGAACAATGGTGTCGGTCGGCCCCGACGGTATGAAGAATGCAGCAGGAGCAGATTCCTAGCGCTGCTTGATTTCAATTTCGCGTTTCTGGGCGGCAGCATCCTTGAAGGGGATGCGCACCTGCAGCTCACTGCCCTTGTGCACCGCGTCGATGCGGGTCAGGTCGAGATTGGCGGGCAGGTCCAGGCTCTGGGCAAACAGCGGAGCTGCTACCTGATCCTCGGGCGTGTGGCGATACTCGCAGTACACCGTCAGGCGGGAGTTGTCGAGCACTACGTGGAAGTTTTCGGGACGTACGGCCGGAATTGCCACCCGAATCACCACGCCCTGCTCGCGCTTATCCACACGCACTACCGCCTGGGCCGTGCCTCCACCTAACGTGTTGAGCAGGTCGAGCTGGGGGGCGATGTTGCGAATAAACTCTTTGCTAATCAGATTCATGGCTAGTTTTCCTTTCTTGGTTGACTGCTTAAATACAAACGCTGTACCAACCCGTTTTAAGCCACGTTAAGTAGCCAAAGCAGCCATATTGACCGCCGCAAGCTCCTCAATGCCTTATATTTCGGCCAATGTGGCATGCATAATTGGCCGGACTTTCCGTGTGCTTGCCACCTTGACGTCGTTCAGTCTAGCAGTTGCTGGTCAATAGTCTTTTCCCAGACGCCGCTCGTATAGTTGACTTCCTTAGCTATTACCCGCCATTATATATGAAAGACTCCGCCTCCTTCGATTTGCTTACTGCCGATAGCAAAGCCCCTTCAAAAGTACATAAGGATGATATTCAGCGCGAAACGGAGCGAATCCGGCAGGACCTGGTAGAGTTGCAGGACCGGCTCTACGCCGAAAACCGCCGTAGCGTGCTGGTTATTCTGCAGGGTATGGATGCCAGCGGGAAAGATGGGCTGATTCGTAAGGTATTCAGCGGGCTCAACCCCCAGGGCGTGCGGGTCCACGCCTTCAAGGAGCCGACTACCGAGGAGCTAGCCCACGACTTTCTGTGGCGGGTACATCAGCAGGTGCCGCGCCATGGCATGATACAGGTGTTCAACCGTTCCCACTACGAAGACGTGCTCATTACGCGGGTCGAGAAGCTCATCACCACGGAGGAAGCCCGCCGGCGCTTTACGGCCATCAATGCCTTCGAAAAGCTTCTGCAGCAGGCCGGTACTACGGTTCTGAAGTTTTACCTGCACGTATCGGAGCAGGAACAGCGCGAGCGGCTGCAGGAGCGCATCAGCGACCCGGCCAAGCAGTGGAAGTACGAGGCCGGCGACGAGACCAAGGCGCTGAAATGGCCCCTGTACCGGGCCGTGTACGAAGACGTGTTCCGCCACTGCAGCCCCGAAAGCTGCCCCTGGCACCTGGTACCCGCCGACCAGAACTGGTACAAAGCCTACGTGGTAGCCAAAGCCCTACGCGACGCCCTGCGCGAAATGGACCCGCAATACCCAGTCAGCAAGCTGGAGCGGCCCAAACAGGTGTAAGCCCACTACAGGCAGGCGTAGCGTGAGCCACGCCTGCGGATTTAATTAAGCCTATAGCGCCCAGAGGTCGTCGGCTTGGGCCAGAATTTCATTTTGCCACAGCAGCTGCTCTTCCCGAATAGGATAGGGCTCACCGTGGCGAATGGTGTGGTACACGGCCTCGAACAAACCTGTGTAGTCGCCTTTCGCGGCAGGCAGAACCGTGGTCGTTTTCACGTCATTGCCGCCGGCAATAGTCAGGGTGCCGGCTTGGTCGGCGGGCTCCAGGCCGTACTCGGGGGCCAGGGGCGAGAGGCCAGCCAGCAGTTGGGCTTCCTGAACGTCGCTGCGGTTTTTGCGGAAGCTGCCCTGGGTGCCATGCACCACAAAGGCCGGCAACGGGTCGGCAATCAGCAGGCCGGATACTAAGGATACCGTGAAGCCCGAGTATAGCAGTTGGATGGAGAAGTAGTCGTCGACCTGGGTGCCCGTGCGGAAGCGGCCAGTGGTTTTGCGCGTTTTTAGGGGCTGACCGAAGAGGCTGATGGCCTGGTCAATCAGGTGGGGCCCCAGGTCGTATACCAAGCCGCTGCCGGGCAGGGGCGTTTCCTTGAACGGCTTGGGATTCAGCGTCGTCTTGAACCGGTCGTAGCGGAAGGTAACTTCCACCAGCCGGCCCAGCTGCCCGCTTTCGATAACATGCTTAACTAGCTGAAAGTCACTGTCCCAGCGGCGGTTCTGGTAAGCCAGTAGGTGCTTGCCCTGCTGCTGGGCCAGGCCCCACAGCTCCCGCACCTCATCGGGCGACGTGGCCACGGGCTTTTCCAGCAGCACGTGCTTGCCGGCCAGCAGGGCCTGGCGGGTGAAGTCGGCGTGGGTGTTGCTGGGCGTGTTTACGACCACCAGCTCCAGGCTGTCGTCGGCCAGCAAGGCTTCCACGCTGTCGTAGCTCACCACTTCAGGATACTGCTGCCGGGCTTCTTTGCGGCTACGCTCCGTCACGGCACTGAGCACAAAGCCGGGGTGGGTGGCAACAAAAGGGGCGTGAAAAACCTTGCCCGACATACCGTAGGCCAGCAGGCCCGTGCGAATCTGTGTCATAGTTGAAGCGAAAAGCGGGGCTGGCCTTTGGCAGGACCCCGCAACGGACGCATGCGTTACGCCCGGCTGGTACCCGAAAGTACACGTGCCGGCCGGACTTTTACGCCGCTTATACGCTCAACTTCCCGCAAAGACAAAAACTGTCGGCAACTAAGCCTTGCAGGCAAACGCCAACCTTAGGCGCGGGCAAACCACTTCAGCCAGCTCCAGCCCTTGGAGTGCTGCTTGCTGAGCTGAGGTTCGGCCCCGTCGGTGGAGGCAGGCTTGGTAGCGGGCAAAGGCTTTTTGCCGGCAGCTTTGCTGACGTTGAGGCTCTTGGTCGAGCGGCTGGCTGCCGTTGCCTTTTTACCAGTAGAGCGGCTGCGCTTGGCCAACAAGGACGGTGCCGCAGGCGTGTGAAACTGCCAGGAGGGGTTGCCATCCAGGGCATACATGGCCTGCTGGCCGGTGGTGTCGTTCTGGAAATACTCCACCACCCGGGCGTAATACGTCTTGTTGGGCGCCAGATTTCGGATGGTCACGGTGCTGTCGGTGCCGGCGGCTACTACGTAGGTTCCCTTGCTCAGGGCCGAGCCGTGGCCAAAAGCAGCATCGGCGGCGTAGCTGGTGCCGTCGTGGGGCAGGGTTTCGACTGGGCTGCCCTCCCGCACTACCACGAGGCGACGGCTGCCGTTGCCGTTGGTCCAGCGTAGGGCGGCGGTGGTGGGCTGGGTGGCCGTGGCACGCAGGGTAGCGGCGTTCTGTGCCGGCGGGAAAAAGTCCTGTTCGGGCCACTCGGTGGCGCCTTCCACGCACTCCCAGCCCAGCTTTTCCAGGTCGTTCCAGAAACGGTTGGGGTTGGCGCGGCTGTTGAGCAGAATGGCCCAGGTGTAGCCGTCGGCCGTTTGGGCCACGCAGCTGGCCGTGCCTTCTAAGCTGCCGGTGTGCCAGTTCACCTTCTTGCTGACCATCCAACCCTTGGCATAGTGGCGGTTGTTTTCGGAAGGCTCCATCATCTGAGCCAGGGTTGTGGGCGCCAGCACGTCGGGCTGGGTGGGGTTGCCGTCGGTGGCCAGCATCAGACGTACCAGGTCCCGGGCCGTAAACAGCCAGCCGCCGTGTGCATTCATGGCCTCAATGTTCCAGGTGCCGTAGGCGGCCGGCACTTCCTTGCCGGTGCCATAGCAAGACAGCCGGTGCTCTTTGCTGAAGTATTCGGCTTCCCGCTCGTTCTTGTTCGTCAGCAGGTTGCGGCCCAGGTGTGCTTCGTGAATTCCGGCCGGGGCCAGAATATGCTCCTGCACCCAGGCCTCGTAGGGCTGCCGGGTTATCTGCTCCAGAATCTTGCCCAGCACGAGGTAGCCTACGTTGGAATAGGCATAGCGGGCTCCGGGCTTGAAGTCGAGGCCCTTGCTGAGCAGAAAGCGCACCATGGTAGAGTCGCCCACCGGGTTGGGCACGCTCAGCGCGTCGGCCACGTGCAAGGGGAAGTCGATGGGGTCGGAGGTGTTGTAGCCGTCCACGCCGTTGTTGCGGTTCCAGCCGGCGCTGTGCTCCAGCAGCTGCTGCACCGTAATGTCGTAGATCCGCTCGTCCTGAATGGCGCCGGTGTAGTACGCCGACTGCAAATAGCCCTCGGGCCCAAAGGCCTTGTGCTGCAGATCAATGCGGCCTTCTTCTACCAGCTTCATAATGGCTGTGGCCGTCACCGGCTTCGACACGCTGGCCACCCGCAGCAGGTGGGATGGGCGCATGGGTTCGGTGCGGGCCAGGTCGGCGTAGCCGAAAGCCCGGCTGTAGACCAGCTTGCCCTGCCGGCTGATGGCTACCGAGGCGCCCGGAATTTTCCAGCGCTTCATAAACTGCTCAATGGCGGCGTCGCAGTGGGCCAGCTGCGGCGTAGAGGCCCCCGTTTGAGCTAGCGCGGGAAAAGCTAGCAGCCCTAGTAGCAGGGCCAGTATTTTCTTCACAAATCCAACTTGGCAAGTAACACGCTGAACCACCGGTTTGCGGACCGGATAGTCTTTCGACTGAACTACAAGTTTATTGGATTATTTCGAAGAAATGGCAAGCTGTTAAAAAGAATAAATTGTAATTTTTGTAGTTAAACAGACGTTTTATGGGTTGGTATTTAGTCAATAAGGTTTCTTGTTGTGATTTAGAAGGATGAAGCCGGAATAAGTTGAATATAATTATGGCGCTATGAGCAGCTTGCCCGACTCAAGCTATTGCTTCTCCCCTGCTGTACTGCTAGCCAGTCAAAATACCCACAAGTAGGTATTGCGGAAGCTCGTCAAAGGAAGCAATATTGGGTTGGGGCCAGGGCTGGGCTACAGGAGGTTCCTGCAAGCTTCTTGGGTTTGGTTTACGGTCCTTTTTCAGCAGAAAACCAGGTATATGGCGCCTCGGCGCCAGTTCCGGGCAAGTAGTGGTTGGGGTCATCTGGGCTCAACCCGCTTGTTTACAGGCGCGGGGCTTTGTCCCGTGCCTGTTTTTGTTGGCGGCTCCCGGCGAAATTTTCCGGCCGGGGTTCTTACTTGTAGCCTGGGCGCGTAGCTTTGCCCGCTACCCGCCGCCCATGCCTCTGCCTCCCGTTCCCGATTTTCTGACGCTCACCTTCCGTCCCGATCTGAATGTGCTGCTAGTGCGTTGGCAGCGCCTGATTTCGGTGGCGGAAATGCAGCAGGGCTACCTGGTTTTGCTGGAATACGCCGCCGAGCACGGCTGCCGGCACTGGCTGCTCGACGGCCGCCGGCGCTTCAATACTGACCGAGAAGGTGCCCAGTGGATGCTGAGCACATTTTTGCCCCAGCTCCAGCCCCGCCTGCACCAGCGTACTTATCTGGCCTACTTGCTGGCTCCCGTAAACCTGCGCGACCAGGACGCCGACGCGGCTTTTCCGCCCGCGACCTACTTCGGGGGCAAGCCTTTTCTGGCCGAGCGGTTTGTGGAGGAAGGCGAGGCTGTGCGCTGGCTGCAGCAGCAACCCTAGCCCGGCTTTTGCCCCGGTTACCCTTCCCTTTTATCTTCTGAACTACCTTCTTGCTATGAAGCAGCGTCGAGCGAAGCCGACCGGCCGGCCCACCGTATTTCCCGCCGAAAACCGTTTTGAGCGTTGGGACGCCCGTACGCTGGCAGCTCAGCCCGAAACCGAGTTTGAGCAGTGCCACTTTATCGGCTGCGACTTCTCCGGGGCCCAGTTCAGCCAGCTCCGGTTTGCCGACTGCCTGTTTGAGCGCTGCAATCTGTCATCGGCGGCCATGGCGGGGGCCAGCCTGCAGAACGTAGCGTTTACCGACTGCAAGTTGTCGGGAGTGCAGTTTGCGGCCTGCCGCGACTTCCTGTTCGAAGTTCATTTCCAGGGCTGCCAGCTGCATTATGCCTCTTTCTTTGGCAAGAAGCTGCGCAACACCCGGTTTGTGACCTGCTCTCTGACCGATGCTGACTTTACCAGTGCCGACCTGACCGACGCCGTGTTTCAGGACTGCACCCTGCGCGGCACCGTGTTCCGCAACACCCAGCTCGTGGGGGCCGACTTTACCACCGCCTCCGAGTTCAGCATCGACCCCGACGGCAACACCCTGACCAAGGCCCGCTTCACGCTGACAGGTCTGCTGGGCCTGGTTGGCAAGTATGGGATAATCGTGGAATAAGCGCCGGACGAAGACGAATTGGCGGTGCGGCTAGCTGAGTAGCCAAAACCTGCGCCTCCCCAATTCGGTTTAACCCACCTACTCAACCTGTATTGCTATGGCCAGTCTCTTTACGCCGCTTACGATTCGCGGCCTCACGATTAAAAACCGCATCACTGTGTCGCCGATGTGCATGTACAGCAGCCGCGACGGGTTCGTCAACGACTGGCACCTGGTGCATCTGGGCAGCCGGGCGGTGGGCGGTGCGGGCCTGATTATCACCGAGGCCACGGCCGTGTCGCCGGAAGGCCGCATCACCCCGACGACTTGGGCATCTGGAGTGATGAGCACCTGCCGGGCCTGAAGCGCATCACCAGTTTTCTGGCTGAGCACGGGGCCGCGGCCGGCATTCAGCTGGCGCACGCCGGCCGCAAAGCCAGCACCTTCACGTCCTGGAAAGGCAGCGGTGTAGTGCCCGAGGAGGAAGGCGGCTGGCAAACTGTGGCGCCCAGCGCCGTGCCGTTTCACGCGGGCCAGCCCGAACCCGCGGCCCTCGACCAGGCCGGAATAGATAAAGTCATTGCCGACTTCCGGGCGGCCACGCTGCGGGCCCTGGCGGCCGGCTTTCAGGTAATCGAGCTGCACGCGGCCCATGGATACCTGCTGCACGAGTTTCTTTCGCCCCTGAGCAATGCCCGCACCGATGCCTACGGCGGCTCGTTTGAAAACCGCTGCCGGCTGCTGCTGCAAATCGTGGACATGACCCGTGCCGAGTGGCCCGCCGAGTATCCCCTGTTTGTGCGCATCTCGGCCACCGACTGGACCGAAGGCGGCTGGACCACCGAAGACTCTATTGACCTGGCCAAGCTGCTCAAAGACCGGGGCGTCGACCTGATTGACTGCTCCACCGGCGGCAACGTGCCCACGGCCCAGATTCCGGTGGGGCCCGGTTACCAAGTGGAGTTTGCGGCCCGGGTCCGGCAGGAAGCTGATATTCTGACCGGCGCCGTGGGTATTATCACCAACGCCCAGCAGGCCGAAAGCATCGTGGCCAGCGGGCAGGCCGACCTGGTGCTGCTGGCCCGCGAAATGCTGCGCGACCCGAACTTCCCGCTTCACGCCGCCCAGGAGCTGGGAGTAGACGTGGAGTGGCCCGTGCAATACGCTCGCGCCAAGCGTCATAAGTAGCTTCGGCGGGAGCTGTCAGCCTGAGCAGAGCGAAAGACCTTTCTCTGCGGACTGCCACCACTCTTACATAATAGCAAAAGCCCTTTACCAGCGCCGTGGTGGAGGGCTTTTTGCGTTGAATGGCGTTTGCCAAAGGGGGAGAACAGTATCCTTTGCTACTCAGCTATTTGCCCGGCCTCGCGCAGCCAGTCCAATATCAGCTGATCGACGGGTGACACGCGGGGACGGTCCTGGTAGGTGAGCCACGTTACTTCCTCGATTTCGGCGGCGGGCTGCAGCGTACCCCGGTACTCGGCCGCGTAGCAGAGCATGCGCACCAGAATACCGGCGGCGTGGCCGTGGGCCTGGGCCTCGAAGGTGCCCAGGTAGCGCAGGCTGCCGGGCTCAAGCTCCACGGTCAGCTCCTCCCGGATTTCCCGAATCAGAGTTTGGGCATCGGTTTCGCCGGCTTCGCGCTTGCCACCGGGAAAATAGTAGCGGTCCTTGCCCCGGCTGCGGGTACTCAGCACCCGGCCTTCGTGCAGATGCAGCCAAGCTACTTTGTCGATGATGTTCATGCGGGATACTGGAAAACGGCCAGGTACTATATAGGAGTGGCGGGCAAAGATAACCGCCGGCAATGCAGCCCTGCGCTGGCAACGCTGTCTTTGGCGCGACCTGCGCCAGCAGCCACCCAGTGGGCCGGTTTTGCCGGGAGTTGCAGCCTTGGTGCTTATCTTCCCGGAACCAAGCCGGGCTGCGGGTTGTCGCCCGGTTGAAGCTGCTCTTTTTCTGCCTTTCCTTTACTCTGCATGATGACCAACAAAAACCAACTCTTACTAGCCTTGGGTGCCCTGGGCACCGCCGCCGGCCTCACGCTGGCCGGCTGCGCTGCCAGCGGCCCGGCTTCCACGGCTGCTGCCACCACTACCCCCGACGCCACGGCTACCGCTACGGCCTCCACAACGACGACCGCAGCGCCCGGCTCCTTGCCCTCCGTGCCCGGCGTGGGCCTCGATGTGACGAACATCGACAAGTCGGTGTCGCCCTGCGACAACTTCTTCCAGTACGCTTCCGGCACCTGGCTTAAGAACAACCCGGTGCCCGCCGCCGAGTCGCGCTGGAGCTCCTGGAACCAGCTCATCAACCAGAACGAAACCGTGATGCGGCAAATTCTGGTGGAGGCTGCCGCCAACCGCTCGGCCGCCAAGGGCTCTAATGCCCAGAAAGTAGGCGACTTCTACGCCTCGGCCATGGATTCGATGGCTATTGAAAAAGCCGGTCTCAAATACCTCAAGCCCGAGTTGGACCGCATTGCCGGCATCAAGGACCTCAAAGGCCTGCAGGCTTCGCTGGCCCGCCAGCAGATGCTGCAAACCCGCTCGGTACTGGGCGTGGGCGTGCGCCAGGACCGCAAGAAAAGCACGGAGTATGCCGTCTATATGTCGCAGGGCGGCCTCACCCTCCCCGACCGCGACTACTACCTCAAGGACGATGCGCGCTCCAAGCAGATTCGCTCGGCCTACATGACCTACCTGACCAACATGTTCAAGCAGCTCGGCGACAACGAAGCCACGGCTACCAAGAACGCGAATACCGTAGTGCGGCTCGAAACCCGGCTGGCTAAGGCTTCCAAGGACCGCGTAGCCCTGCGCGACCCCTACGCCAACTACAACAAGATGACCGTGGCCGAGGCCAACAAGCAGTTCCCCAACCTGGGCGTAACCAGCCTGTTGCAGCAGCTCGGTCTGGGCTCGGCCAAGGAAGTAATTGTGGGTCAGCCCGAGTTCCTGAAAGAAGCCAGCACGGCCTTGCAGTCGGAGCCCCTGGGCGACTGGAAAACCTACCTGCGCTGGCACATGGTCAACTCGGCGGCTTCGGCTTTGCCCAAGGCCTACAACGACGAGTCGTTCCGCTTCACCCAGGCCTTGACCGGCGCCAAGGTGCAGCAGCCCCGCTGGAAGCGCATGCTGCGCGCCACCGACGCCACCCTGGGCGAAGCGTTCGGTCAGCTCTACGTGGACAAGGCCTTCTCGCCCGAAACCAAGCAGAAGGCTCTGGAAATGGTGAACAACATCAAGACGGCTATGGCTGAGCACATTCAGGGCCTCGACTGGATGAGCACCGCTACCAAGACCGAAGCCCTGAAAAAGCTGAATTCCTTCACCGTCAAAATCGGCTACCCGACAAGTGGAAGGACTACTCGGCCCTGAACATGTCGCGCGAGTCGTACCTGCAGAACGTGCTGGCCGCCCGCATGTGGGAGTATAAGGACAACGCTCAGAAATACGGCAAGCCGATTGACCGCGGCGAGTGGGGCATGACCCCGCCCACGGTGAATGCCTACTACAACCCGGCCATGAACGAAATCGTGTTCCCGGCCGGCATCATGCAACCCCCGTTCTTCGACCCCAAGGCCGACGACGCGGTTAACTACGGCGGCATGGGCGCCGTTATCGGCCACGAAATTACCCACGGTTTCGACGACCAGGGCCGGCAGTCGGATGCGGAAGGCAACCTGCGCGACTGGTGGACCAAGGAAGACGCCGACAACTTCACCAAGCGCGCCAACATGGTAGGCGCCCAGTACTCAGCCTTCTCGCCCCTGGACTCGGTGTTTGTGAACGGCAAGCTGACCATGGGTGAAAACCTGGCCGACTTCGGCGGTCTGGCCCTGGCTTACTCAGCCCTGGAAAAGCAGCTGCAGCAGAAGTACGGCTCGAACCCCCGCCCCAACTACGACGGCTTCACGCCCGAGCAGCGCTTTTTCCTGAGCTGGGCCCAGGTGTGGCGTACCAACGCCCGCCCGAATACCTGCGCCAGCAGGTGCTCACCGACCCGCACTCCCCAGCTCAGTACCGCACCAACGGCCCGCTGCAGAACATGACGCAGTTCTATGAGGCCTTTGGCTGCAAGGATGGCAAAATGGTGCGCGCCGAAAACGAGCGGGCTAAAATCTGGTAAGCTTTCCGGCTTCCTCAGTGCCCAGAAAGGCGCTCCGTATTGCACGGGGCGCCTTTTTTGTGCTTCAGCTTACAAGCCCAGGTTAACCGGGCAGGCCACGGCTGTCGTAGAACGGCCTACAGCAACCTGCCCGCCATGCCCTGCACCCCCAGCTAGACCAGAAGCTCAGCAAGCTCTACGAGCCCTCCACCTCCATCGACGACGTGTTCAAGGGTCACGACATTACCTTCGTAACCAACGAGCATGGGGAACCGGTGCTGCTCTTCATCGGCAAGCGCCGGCCCGACGGCATCATTGCCGGGGAGCGGTACACCCGCACCATTAAGCGGCAGCCCGATGGCGTGGCGGTAAAGTCGAGCCACTGGGACCTGAAGGGCAAAACCCAACGCTGAGCAGGTAGCAGAACAACGGACGGATAGCAGAGCAGAATTTTTATATTCAGCCCTGACTTTTCTGCTCATCCGTTATTCTACTGCCATGGTATCTGTTTGCTCTCACTCCCGTTGGTTTGCCTGGCTTCTGGGTCTGATATTGCTACTATGCTCGACGGCGCAGCCCGCCGCAGCCCAAAAGAAAGCCGCCCTGGCCAATGGCACGCCCGCCATTACCACCACCGACGGCGTGAAGCTCTACACCAAAGTGGCGGGCAAGGGGGTGCCCTGTGTGTTTGTGCACGGGGCCCCGGGGCGGGCAGCTACGGCATCGAAGCGTTGGCAGGCAAAACCCTGGAGCAAAGCTTCCAGATGATTTACCTGGACCAGCGCGGCAGCGGCCGTTCCGCCTCCGACCCGGCCAAGAACTACGCCATTGAGCGCCTGGTGCAGGACTTGGAGGATGTGCGCCAACAGCTTGGCCTGGAGAAGTGGGTGGTTATGTCGCACTCTTTTGGTGGTATTATTGCCACAGCCTACGCCAGCAAGTACCCCGAGCGGGTGCAGGGACTGGTGCTGGCAAACAGCATTTTGAACCTGCCCGCTTCCATGGAAAGCACGGCCACCAACGGCTACAAGCTGCTGCCCGAGGCCAGCCGTCCGCCCCTGGACCCGGCCGCTCCTCTACCCCAGCGCTTCGGCATGGTGATGGGCCTGCTGGGGCAGCAAGGGCTGATGAATAAGTTTATGTACGCCAACGACTCCACTCCGGCCCACCTGAATCGGGCCATGAAGGGCGTGCCGGCCAACCGCGACTTTGCCACCACGCTGTTTCAGGGTCCCGCTATTCAGGGCTACGTGCAGGATATGACGCCGGGTACGGCCGCGCTGAAGATGCCGGTACTGGTCATAGCGGGCCGCGACGACTACATGGTAGGCCCCGACCACCATAAGTCATTCCGGTTTCCCAGCCTGCAGGTGGTTGAGGTGCCCGGCAAGCATTATTCCTTGCTTGAAAATCCTACCGAGGTCAAGCAGGCCTTGGCTGCTTTCGTGAAGAAGCTGCCCCGCAAAGCCTAGGCAACCCGCGCGGCCGGAATGTGCGTATGTTGCGGCTCCCAAACCCTGCCCATGAGCTCTGAACCGATTTCCGAACTGCTGCACCTGGTTTACCGCCCCGACCTTAACATCTTCGTGGGCCGCTGGGGCTACCAGCCTGAGATTGAACAGCTGCCAGCCGTGTATGAGGAGCTGCGGCGGCTGGGCGAGGAATCGGGCTGCCGCTTCTGGCTCCAGGATATCCGGCGCCGCAGCTTCAACGACCCGGCCACCACCCAGTGGCTACTCACCGATTTTTTCCCCGCCATAGGCCGCCGCTTGGGTGGGCAGCTGTGCGTAGCCTATCTGGCCAGCCCCACGCTGAAAGAAGCCATAATGGCTGGCCCCAGCTTCCGCAGCCCCGAATTCTACGACCAGGAACCCTTCGTCGTGGCTTTTTTCGGCGACGAGGGCGAGGCCATCAGCTGGCTCCACGAGCGGCAGCGCCGCGCAGGTCTGCGCTAAACCGCCCGGCAGGCCCGTATCAGAGCGGCTACAGTTTCCCGCAGTTGCTGCCGGGTTGCCTCATCCGTCACTTCGCCGGCGGCATTAAGCTTGGTGCGCACTCCCGCAATCAGTAGGCTGGCGTCCTCCGCGATGCGCGTATTCAGGGCCGTCAGCGTGAGCAGCAGGGATGCATGGGCTTTGTCGCCGCCCAGAAAGCTGGGCGAAGCACTCATAACAGCCACGGGCTTATGCGTCATAAGGGTAGTTGAAACCAGCCAGTCCAGGGCATTTTTAAAAGCGCCGGGCACTCCGTAGGCATATTCCGGCGTGCAGAATAGGATACCGTCGGCCATGGCCAAAGCCTGCCGCAACGTGATTACGGCCGGCGGCAGCGGGTCGGCATCCAGCTCCGGACTAAAGTGGGGCAGACCGGCCAGTCCCTCGTAGAAGCTGAACTGCACATCGGCCGGAGCCAGGGCCGCAGCGGCCCGCAGCAGCTGACCGGTAGTGGATGCTGGGCGTAGGCTGCCGCCAAAAGCAAGAAGGTGCATAAGAAACAGAAATGGCGAGCTGCGAAGTAACGCTAATTGGGAAAAGCAAACCCTACACTGCGGCAAGCAGTAGCGCCAGATAGAACCGAATACTGGGTATCTGTCTATAAATAAACTGTTTGAAAAAATAAAGAGCAGTTTTAGCTAGTCCATTTACTCTTTATTACGAAAATATCGTAGTATTACGAAAGATTCGTAATTGACTTATGGAAAAGCTAACCCAACCCGAAGAAGAGGCCATGCAGGTGCTCTGGAAGCTCGACGGCGGCTTCACGAAAGACGTGCTGGAACTGTTGCCCGAGCCCCGGCCGCCCTACACCACGCTGGCCTCTACCATCCGCAATCTGGAGCGCAAAGGCTACCTGCGGGCCGAGAAGCTCGGCAACTCCTTCCGGTACTCTCCCCTCATTAAGGCCGAAGACTACCGCAAGCGGTTTATGTCAGCCTTCGTGGGCGACTATTTCCGCAATTCCTACAAGGAGCTGGTGACGTTTTTTGCCAAGGAGCAGAAAATCAGCGCGGCCGAGTTGCAGGACATCATCCGCATGATTGAAAACGGCGAGGCCAAGTAAGCATGCCGGCGCCCTTGCTTTATCTGTTGCAGGCCAACGTGGCTTTGTTGCTGTTCAGTGTACTCTACTACGGCCTGCTGCGGCCCCTTACGTTCTATTCGCTCAACCGGGGCCTGTTGGTTTTTGCCCTGCTTTTCGCGGCCGGGTATCCGCTGGTAGACGTAACCTCGCTTCTCCCGCTAGAGAAGCAGGCTGGCCCCGGGCTGCCTGCTGCCGTGGCCGACTGGCACAGCATAGCCTTAGCCTGGACGCCTCGCGCCACCGCAGCTACCACCGTCGGGCGCTGCTTGCTGATCGGCTATGCTGCAGGTGCTGGGCTGTTGTTGGTCCGCTTAAGCTTGCAGTTGGCCGGGTTATACGGTGTGCATCGGCGCAGCCGGCCCGCGGTGGTAGCCGGGCAGGTGGTGCGGGCCGTGCCGGAGCCGGTCAGCGCGTTTTCCTTCTGGCAGACCATCTACCTGAACCCGCGGCAATACGAGCCCGATGAGCTGGCTGTGGTGCTGCGCCACGAGTTGGTGCACGTGCGGCAGTGGCACACGCTCGATACCCTGCTGGCTCACCTGGGCGTGGTGGTTTTCTGGTGCAACCCCGCCGCCTGGCTGCTCCGGCGCGCCATTGCCGAAAACCTGGAGTTTACCACCGACCAACGCCTGCTGAGCTCGGGCCAGGTGGATAGCAAGCAATATCAATACAGCCTACTGCGGGCCAGCACGCGGGCAGTGGGTAATGCTTTAGTTAATCATTTTCATTTTTTAACCCTTAAAACCCGGATTGCCATGATGAACAAGCAACAATCGTCGCGGCTGCAGCTGGCCAAGTACCTGCTGCTCGCGCCCCTCACCCTAGGCTTGACCCTCACGTTTGCCGGCGCCAAAACGGCCCCAGCCACCACTGCCCTGCCGCAAACGGCCGCCGGTCTGCCCGCGGAGGCCGTGTACTACATTGACGGCAAGCCCGCTACCAAAGCCGCCGTCGACCAGCTCAACCCCAATGACATTGCCAGCATGAATGCCCTGAAAGGCGAAAGTGTGGGGCAAGTATTGGGCACTACCGGTGCCACGGAGGCCATCCTGATTACGACCAAGCAGCATGAAAATGCCCCGGAAGTAGTGGCCCTGAACCGCAAGCTCAACGGCTTAGTGGACCTGACCGGCAAGCTGCTGCTCATCGGCGACAAGGAAGTAGGGCGGCCGGAGTTTCAGCGGCAGCTGGCAGCTCAAACCCAGCAGGTAACGCCCCTCAGCGCCAAGGATGCTCAGCAGCGCTTTGGGGCCCGCGGAAAAAACGGCGCGGTCATTATTGCGGCGCAATAGTCAGAAACAGCCTGCCGCCCCATCGGAGAGGGTTGGGCGGCGGGCCATTGTAAGTGAACGGATAGTTACGGAAGTATAGGATAACGTATAAAAGCCAACGGGCAGCCCGTGTGAAACGGGCTGCCCGTTGGCGCGTCGGAACCAGGCCGGTACTACTGGATGAAGTGCGGGCGAATCAGGTTTTCGAAAGTGAAGATTTCGTCCCACTTATCCTGGCTCAACAAGTGCCGCTCGGTTACGGCCACGTCGTACACCGTCTTGCCGGTGCGCAGGGCTTCCTTGGCAATTTCGGCCGAGGTTTCGTAGCCCAGCACGGGGTTGAGCTGGGTCACGATGCCGATGCTGTTGCGCACGAGCTGCTCGGCGTGGGCCACGTTGGCCGTAATACCCAGCACGCATTTCTCGCGCAGGGTCCGGCAGGCATTGGTCATGTAGGAAATGGACGTGAACAGGGCAAAGGAAATTACCGGCTCCATCACGTTGAGCTGCAACTGCCCGGCCTCAGCCGCCATGGTCACTGTCAGGTCGGCCCCGATGACGTAGAAAGCCGTCTGGTTTACCACTTCGGGTACCACCGGATTCACCTTGCCGGGCATGATGCTGGAGCCCGGCTGCAAGGGCGGCAGGTTGATTTCGTTGAAGCCCGTGCGCGGCCCCGAGGAAAGCAGGCGCAAATCGTTGCAGATCTTGGAGAGCTTCACGGCCGTGCGCTTGAGTACGCCCGAGAGCTGCACGTAGGCGCCGGTATCGTAGGTAGCCTCAATCAAGTCGCCGGCCAGCACCAGCTCCAGGCCCGTGATGGTGCGCAGGTGCTCGGTCACCAACTCGGCGTAGCCATCCGGAGCATTTACCCGGGTACCGATGGCCGTGGCCCCCATGTTGATTTCACTGATGAGGCGGCGGCTGTCCTCGATGCGGAGCAGCTCCTCGCGCAGGTTGGTAGCAAAGGCCCGGAATTCGTCGCCCATGCTCATGGGTACGGCATCCTGCAGCTGGGTGCGGCCCATCTTGAGTACGTTGCGAAACTCGTCGCCTTTCTGGGCAAAGGCATCGGCCAGGTCGCCCAGGGTTTGCGCGTAGCCGACGAGCTTGTTGCTCAGCGCAATGCGGAAGGCGGTAGGATAAGCGTCGTTGGTGCTCTGGGAGCAGTTGACGTGGTTGTTGGGGTGGCAGAACTCGTACTGGCCTTTCTCATGGCCCATCAGCTCCAGGGCCACGTTGGCAATAACCTCGTTGGCGTTCATGTTGACCGACGTACCAGCTCCGCCCTGAATCATGTCCGTCAGAAACTGTCCATCATATTCCCCAGAGGCTACCTTGTCGCAGGCGGCGGCAATGCAGTCGGCAATATTTGGGTCGAGCACACGCAGGTCCCGGTTGGCCAAGGCCGCGGCTTTCTTTACGTAGGCCAACGACTGTACAAACAGCGGCTCGGTACGTAGTGGAATACCGGTGATGTTGAAGTTTTCCAGGGCCCGCAGGGTCTGGATGCCGTAGTACGCCTCGTTGGGAATGCTTCGCTCGCCAAGGAAGTCGTGTTCAAGCCGGGAATTTTTCATGGGAAGTACAATCAGGGGTAGGTTCCTTCTACGTAAGCAGAGGAGCTTGGGCGGGAAATAAGGTCAACAGGAAGTCGGTAAGGGACCACACCGAAAACACCGTGGTTACCAGGCCGCAAGTTCGGCATTTTTGCCTTCTTGCTTCCGCAGTAGCCGGTGGACTAGCTCACCGGCACCACGCCTTTCTGCTCCCGATAAGCGGAGGGCGTGAGGCCGGTGAGGCGGCGAAACGTGCGGTTGAAGTGCGACAGGTTGTTAAACCCGCTGGCGTAGCTGACCTCCGTAATGGGTAAGTCCTGGAGCAACAGTAGCCGGGCGTGGCTGATGCGGTACTCCTGCAGAAAGTTGGTGAGCGTCTGGCTGGTCATCTTCTTGAAGTAGCGGCAAAACGCGGGCACCGACAGGTTGGCCACGTCGGCCAGCTCCTGCACCGTGATGGGCTCGGCAAAGTGCTCCTGAATGTACTGGTAGATGCGGCCCAGACGCTTCTGCTCCTTCACCTGCACGCCCCCGGAAGTGCCCATGTGGGCGTGCAGCTCGGTCACGTCGGCGGCATCGGCCAGGGTGTAGAGTACCTGCAGCAGGGTGAGCAGCCGAATCGGGGCCGGCTGCTCCATCATCCGGCGCAGGGCGTCGCCCACGGCCGCCCGGGTTTCGGGCCCGAAAGACAACCCCTGGGCCGAGCGCACAAAGAGCTGCTGCACTGCTGCCAGCTCGGGCCGCTGCAGGAAGGTGTCGCCCAGGAAGTCGGCCCGCAGCTGTACTACTACTTGCTCGAAGGGCCCGTGCTGCTCGTGACTGAAGCTCAGGTGAGGCAGGTTGGGGCCCATAAACAACAGCTCCCCGCCTTCGTAGCGCGACACGTGCTGCCCGATGTGGCGCCGCCCGCTGCCCTGCGGGATGTAGAGCAGCTCGTATTCGGGGTGGTAGTGCCACAGAATTCCTCCTTCCTCGGCCTCCGTGTAGTGCAGCAGCCGAAAGGAGCTGCCGGCCGTGGGCTGTATCTGTTCAAACTCGAGCTTCATACTTTGTTAACCCAGAAATGCTTTGCGGAATCGATTTCGGAACAAAGTTAGGTAAAATAGTATTACAAATGGCTAATCAACGGGTAGTGAGAGCCTTACCTGCAACCTACCTTTGTCATCGTAATCTGCGAAGGTATGCCACGTCTGCTGACTCCCGCCCAGAGGTGCCGGTTTCCCCAAACCGTGCCCGCTGGGCGGTAACACTGATTTTCTTTCTGCACGGATTGCTGTTTGCCAACTGGGCCGCCCGTTTGCCCGAGCTGGAGCTCCGCTATGCCATTGAGCACCGGGAGTTGGGTCAGGTATTGTTCTGCAACGCCATGGGAGCCTGGGCGGCCATGCCCCTGGCTAGTTGGCTGCTACCCAAGCTCGGCAGCAGCCGGATGACTACGGTTGGCGCCCTCTTGTTTTGTGCCTTCATCCCCGGCCTGGCCTTACTGGACAGCGTCGGCCAACTAATGACGCTGTTTCTGGCCTTGGGTGCCGCTACCGGCCTGCTGGATGTGGCCATGAACTCCCAGGCTATTCAGGTGGAGCAGCAGCACTCACGGCCCATTATGTCGTCGTTTCATGCAGCCTTCAGCTTGGGTGGCATGTTGGGTGCCGGAGCCGGGGCCCTAGGAGCCCACCAGGGTTGGAGTTACGCTACGCACTTGCTCAGCTTCTCGGCCGCGGGCATGCTGTTGGCCATAGGGGCTGCCACCCAGCTCTTGCCCGCCCCTGAATCGGTACGGGCTTCTACCGAAGCGGCCTTGGTTAAGCCGACGGGCTTTCGGTGGCCCAGCCGGTTGGTAGTCGGCCTGGGCATTGTGGCCTTTTGCTGCATGTTGGGTGAGGGTGCCATGGCCGACTGGAGCACCATTTACCTCGTGCAGGACACCCACGCCAGCTCGGCCCTGGCCCCGCTGGGCTACGCCGCCTTTTCCCTGGCTATGGCTACGGGCCGCATTTTCGGCGATGCTGCAGCTTTGCGCTTTGGGTCCCAGCGCCTGGTAGTGGTTGGGGGCCTGCTGGCGCTGGCGGGGTTGCTGAGCATGCTCGTCGTACCCCTTACGGCCGTGGGAATTGGCGGGCTCTTTCTCATCGGGCTGGGCTTGTCCACGGTCATTCCCACGGTGTTTAGCGCCACCGGTCAGCAGCAGGAAATGTCGGCGGCTGCCGCCCTGGGCATGGTTTCCACTATCGGCTACGGCGGCTTTCTGCTGGGGCCGCCGGTTATCGGTTGGCTTGCCGATGCCCTGACTCTGCGCTGGGCGCTGGGCATCGTGGCGGGCCTGTTTGTGGTGCTGGTCGGAGTTGGGCTTACGCTTCGGCTGGCGGCCCGGTCCCAACCAGCTAACCTGGAACCTGTCCTGGCCCGCTAATGCAACCCGACGGGTAGTATTCCTTTAACGTCTTCTCCCTATGAAAACAGATAACTCATTTGCTGCCCGGCTGGCCCGGCCGGCCCCTCCGCCCACGCACGAGCTCAAAACCTGGCCCGCCTGCTTCGCGGCCGTCGAGTCGGGTACCAAGCCCTTCGACGTGCGCGAAAACGACCGGAACTACCAGGTCGGCGATGTACTGCTGCTGCGCGAGTACGAGCCTGAAACTGAACAGTACAGTGGCCGCACCTTACTGCGGGCGGTTAGCTACGTACTGCAAGGCGGCTCTTTTGGCCTGGAAGCTGGCTGGTGCGTGGTTGGCTTCGGAGCCCTGCCGCCTTTGCCGCCGGGCATCAACGATACGAAGCTCTGGTAGCGTCCCACAACTTTACCTTTTTCCCTGCCCCAGAGGCAGTTTCTCCCACTTAATCTTTTGCGTATGTATTTTCTGCCCGTATGGTACCTGACCACCGAAGACAGCCTGCGCGCGTTGCGCCACGCCAAGCTCTTCTGGCTTCGAACCTTTCCGTATTTTCTCAAAAGCAAAAAAGCCTGGTCGTATTAAACCAGGCTTTTTGCTTTTGAGCAGAATAGTATTTGCTACACTTTGGTTTCCTGCAGCAAGTCTGAGCGCAACGACGACTCGCGGATCAGCAGATTAGGCTGCAGCACCACCTGCCGGGGCGCTACTTTGGTAGGACCTTCGTTAATAAGATCCAGCAACATCTGTACGGCAGTGCGGCCCATTTCCTCGCAGCGCTGGTCTACCGAAGTAAGCATGGGCTCGGTCAGCGAGTCAAACAGTTCGTTGCTAAAGCCTGCCAGAGCTACGTCCTGCGGGATTCGCAGGCCCCGGCGCTTAATAATCTGCATAGCCCCTACCAGAGCCAGGTCATTGCAGGAAAACACCGCGTCGAGCTGTGGCGCCTGGTTGAGTAAGGACTCCATGCCCAGGCGCCCGTCCTGGATGCGCAGGTCGCTGAAATTCACCAGCATCGGGTCCACAGGGAGGCCGTTATGCTGCAAGGCATCAGCATAGCCCTGATAGCGGTTACGGCAAATATTCAGGTGCTGAGGTCCGCCGAGGTGGGCAATCTGCCGGCAACCTTGCTCAATAAGGTGGCAGACGGCTTCATAACCACCCTGATAGTCGTTCAATACCACTGCACTTACGTCCTTGCTCTCCACCACCCGGTCGAAGAGTACCATGGGAATATCCCGGCGGCGAATTTCCTCCAGATACCCAAAGTCGTGGGTCGAGAGCGACAGGGACAGCAGAATTCCGTCTACCTGGGCATTGAGGAGGGTTTCTACATTCTTCTGCTCCTGGGCGGCGTCTTCATTCGACTGGCAGATCATCACGTTGAAGCCGGCCTTGGTAGCCACCGTTTCAATACCCTTTACCACCAGGGCGAAAAACTGTCCATCAATGTGCGGCACTACTACGCCTAGGGTATTGCTACGGCCTTTGCGCAATGCAGCGGCCAATTGGTTGGGCTGGTAGTTTAGTTGCCGGGCCAGTTCCCACACCCGCTTCTTGGTCGCGTCGCTGATGCGGCTATGGTCACTTAGCGCCCGCGACACTGTCGAAACGGATAAATTAAGCTGAGCAGCTAAATCGGATATGGAAGCGCGATGAGTAGACACAAGAGCAGGGAAATAGGCGGCAAGTTCGCACAAATCAATTAACTGGCCTTCCTAAGATGTAGGATAACGCTTCAAGAACCACCGAAGCTAGGCACTAGTTCAGGCTCCGAAACCAAGTTCAGCGTTTACCCAAGCCAGCACCCAGTCAGCAAGCTTGTTGGGAGGGGCAGCAAGATGAATATATGTGCACAATTGCGCAAACGTTTGCACAATTGTTTTCAACTTCCTACATTCGAGCCGTTGAAAATAATTGTCGGCAGGCTCCGTGTCCAGGCTCTGAATTTCCTCCACTAAGTGAAATCAAAGCTAGGCCCTGTGCTTGCTCTTAGTCCATTGCCAGCCCCAATCGTCCGTATCAGTCCATGGGTCGTCATCGTCAATCCTTAAGCTTGTCCCGCAAGCAGCAAGCTTATCTCGCCGATTTTATCAACTCTGATATCCTCTCCAAGCAGCAGCGCAACCGTGCTCAGGTTCTGCAGCACTGGATGGCCGATTTGTCAGTTCAGGAATCCGGCGAGCTGCTGGGCCTGAGCATCGACCGGGTGTATAGCATGCGCCGGGCCTTTTCCCAGCAAGGCTTTAAGGACTATCTGCACGCGGTGCCGCGGTGCGGGGCTCCTAATAAGCTCACACCCAAGCTGGAAACCTTGCTGCGCCGCCTCACCCAGCAGGCCGAAGCCAAGGGCAAGCGTCTCACCCTGTCCCTGATTGCCAAGCGCGTCGTTGAGCTGGGTTACGCCGACCGGATTTGCACCGTAACTGTGCAGCGGGCCCTTAAACAGGTTAAAGGCACCAAGCTTACTGCTGCGGAGCAGCCTGCCTACGCTCTGGTGCAAAGCCCCCGTATCAACGAAGAGCAGGCGGCCTAGCCTTTTCCAGAGAATCTATTGTCAAGCCAGCGTCGAGCTTTGCCTCGGGCTGGCTTTTTGTTTTGTTCTGAAGGAGAAAGTAGGAAGAGGAGTCACGCCGTAACAGCGGTCAGGTACCTGAGTAGACCTGGTCTACTGACTATTGTCCAAAGAGGTGCTATCTGCGTAGAGGAGTGCTTAGCTTATGTATTCCACACTATGCGCAAACTGCTTCTTCCTGTAGCCTGGCTTTGTGTGTGCCTCCCGGCCGTAGTGAAGGCTCAGCCCAGTCCCCGGCAACTATTTCCGGGCTTGTTCGAGGCTGTGCAGCTGGGTAAGGTATTTCCCGACAACAAAACCTTTGTGGATGCCACGCCACTACGGCCACCCGCCACGATTCTCGCGGCCTGGCAAACTGAAAAGCAACGCCCTGGCTTTAATCTGGGCCAGTTTGTGCAAGCCAATTTCCAATTGCCCGTTGCCAATGCTGCTGACTACCGTAGCAATGTAGCGCTGGGCATACGTCACCACCTCGACACTCTCTGGACCGTTCTGCAGCGCCCCGCCACCACTACTGTTCCCGCCTATTCATCCTTATTGCCGTTGCCTAAGCCGTACTTGGTTCCTGGTGGCCGTTTCCGGGAAGTATACTACTGGGATTCCTACTTCACCATGCTGGGTCTGCGGGAAGCCAACCGGCTGGACTTGGTACGCAACATGACTGACAATTTTGCCCACCTCATCAACCAGTACGGCTTTGTGCCCAATGGGAACCGCACGTACTACCTGACCCGCTCCCAGCCCCGTTCTTCTCACTCATGGTGGCGCTACTGGCTCAGGAGCAGGGCGACACAGTTTTACTGCGGTATCAGCCCCAACTGCTACGTGAATACGCCTACTGGATGCAAGGTGCCGACTCTTTGGCGCGTGGCCAGGCGACGCGCCGGGTAGTTCGACTACCCGACGGCTCCGTACTGAACCGGTACTGGGACTCCAGTGCGGAACCTAGGGAAGAGTCCTATGCCGAAGATGTAGCGACGGCCCAAGCCAGTAATAGACCTGCAGCCGAAGTTTACCGGGATATGCGTGCCGCCGCTGCTTCTGGCTGGGATTTCAGCACTCGCTGGTTTGGCCCGGCAAACACGTTGGCCAGCATTCGTACCACCGCGTTGATTCCCGTAGATTTGAACTGCCTACTGCTTTTTATGGAGCAAACAATTGCTCATACCTACTCTGCACAGCACAACAAGAGTCAGAATAAGCTTTGGAAGCAGAAGGTAGCCCGGCGCCGTCAAGCTTTACTGCACTACTGCTGGAACTCGCAGAAGGAGTGGTTCACTGATTTCGATTGGCAAAAAAACCAACCAACCGCGGTGAAAACCCTGGCTGGCGTATTTCCACTGACCTTTGGCCTAGCTACTAAAAAGCAAGCTCAGCATATTGCCATTGGGCTGCAAAAGGACTTTTTACAAAAAGGAGGCTTACTGACTACGCTGGATAGGAGCGGTCAGCAATGGGATGCCCCAAATGCCTGGGCCCCCTTACAGTATATGGCTATTGATGGACTACACCGCTACCACAAGACTCAACTTGCCGATACTATCACCTACCGGTGGATAAGACTTAACACAAAGGTGTTTCAGCAATCGGGCAAGCTATTAGAAAAGTATAATGTAGTCGATACATCTCTCCTCGCTGGTGGAGGCGAATACCCCTTACAAGATGGTTTCGGTTGGACTAATGGAGTGCTGCTTAAGTTCCTTAATAGCCAAGGCAAACACGTTAATAGAATCAAAAGGCATTAGTATCGTATCGCCTGTAAGTAGCCCAGTTCTCCTGAGCTAGTACAGCCACAGAGCTGTACTAGCTCAAGGCAAATCAATGTATAAGGTTAGCCACCGAACCGCGGGCCAGGGGGCCTAAAACGCGACTGCCCCTCGCAGCACGAAGTCGCGAGGGGCAGGGCTTGGAAAAAGGTTGGCGGCGACCGACTCTCCCGCCGGTGAAGGCAGTACCATAGGCGCTACGGGGCTTAACTGCTCTGTTCGGAATGGGAAGAGGTGAACACCCGTGCTAAAGCCACCATTACTGGTGTCAGGATCACATGCTAGTGAAACTGTCAAATCGTTGACGCAGGAAACGGGTAAGAAGAAAAAGAAACAAAAGAGCTTGGTCTACTAGAAGCGCTCGAGTCATTAGTACTGCTCGGCTCGGCCATTTCGGACCTTCGACCTGCAGCCTATCAACGTGGTAGTCTACCACGACTCTTATTATGGGAGATCTCATCTTGAGGTGAGTTTCGCACTTAGATGCTTTCAGCGCTTATCTCATCCCAGCGTCGCTACCCGGCGCTGCAACTGGCGTCACAACCGGTGCACGAGCGGCTGGTCCAACTCGGTCCTCTCGTACTAAAGTCAGGTCCTCTCAAATCTCCAACGCCCACCACAGATAGGGACCGAACTGTCTCACGACGTTCTGAACCCAGCTCGCGTGCCACTTTAATCGGCGAACAGCCGAACCCTTGGGACCTTCTCCAGCCCCAGGACGTGACGAGCCGACATCGAGGTGCCAAACCTCCCCGTCGATATGAGCTCTTGGGGAGATCAGCCTGTTATCCCCGGCGTACCTTTTATCCTTTGAGCGATGGCCCTTCCATGCGGAACCACCGGATCACTATATCCGTCTTTCGACCCTGCTCGGCTTGTAGGCCTCACAGTCAAGCCCGCTTCTGCTATTGCGCTCTGCGTACGGTTACCAAGCGTACTGAGCGGACCTTTGAAAGCCTCCGATACTTTTTTGGAGGCGACCACCCCAGTCAAACTACCCACCAGACACTGTTTCCCGGTTAGAGATTAGGCGCCAAGCAACACAAGGGTGGTATTTCAACGTTGACTCCACGATGGCTAGCGCCACCGCTTCACAGTCTCCCACCTATCCTACACATGTGTTACCCAGCGTCAATGTCAAGCTATAGTAAAGG
>NZ_CP095047.1 GCF_022919215.1 Hymenobacter cellulosilyticus
GTTTAATTTTTTCAATAACGCTGCTTCTCGCAGCCTTAAAAGACTGAGCCCGGACTTAACCAGTAGAGGATAGTGGAACGCGATGGTGTAAGCCAGTGGCGCGCCTATTCCTACGCTATGGGCTCACTTGTTTTTTCGTTACCATGACCAAAATTGTTTCGCCTCAGGTCGCCTTTAGTGGCTTGCTGGCGCAGGTTCAGCAGATTGCGCCCGAGATAGTCAACCAAAACGGGCAGTTTCTCAACTTACTGGAAGCCCGTTGGCAGGAGCCCGGGACGCCCCGACCAGTTACCTCGCCCATTGATGGAACCCCGTTGGGCGCATTGCCCATGCTGGACCACGCTACGGCCCAGCGCGCCGTTGTTTTCGCCAAGCGGGAGGCGGGCAGCTGGGCAGCCGTTGAGCTAGACGAGCGCCGCGCGCAAGTGCAGAAGTGCCTCGCCCTCTTGCGGACGCACGCCGAGCTCATCGGCAAGCTGCTGATGTGGGAAATCGGCAAAACATATAAGGCCGGCTTCACCGACATCGACCGCGCCATTGAGGGCGTGCACTGGTACGTTGATAATATCGAAGGCCTACTGGGTAGTCGAACCCCGTTGGGCCTGGTCAGCAACATTGCCTCCTGGAACTACCCCATGTCGGTGCTGTTGCACGCCGTGCTGGTACAGGCCCTTTGCGGCAATGCCGTGATTGCTAAAACGCCTACGGATGGCGGCTTTATTTCCTTGAGCTTAGTCTTTGCGCTGGCGCGCCGGTGTGGCCTGCCCGTCACCCTGGTCAGCGGCTCCGGCGGCGAGCTGAGCGAGGTGCTGGTACGCCACAAGGCGGTCGACTGCCTCTCCTTCGTGGGCGGGCGCTACAACGGCCGCGTCATTGCCGACGCTCTCACGCAGCACCAGAAGCGCTACATGCTGGAGATGGAGGGCGTCAATACCTACGGCATCTGGGACTACACCGATTGGAAGAGCTTGGGCGAGCAGCTCAAGAAAGGCTACGACTACGGCAAGCAGCGGTGCACGGCCTACGTACGCTTCGTGGTCGAGCGGCGGCTGTTTCCGCAGTTTCTCGACACGTACACCCAAGCCATCGGCAGCCTCGCCGTTGGCAATCCGACCTTGGTCGACCACGCAACGGACGCCTTACCCAACCTGGATTTCGGGCCGGTTATCAACAAGGCGCAGGCTATGGCGCTGGACCAGCTCCACGCGGATGCGCTAAAAACCGGCGCCATCCCCATCTACGAAGGCCAGTTGGACGAGCGTCTGTTTCTGCCAGGACAGGACCGCGCCGCTTACCGCGCCCCCCGCGCCCTGGTGGGCTTGACCCGCCAGAGCGAACTGTATTTCAAGGAGCCCTTTGGCCCGCTCGACAGCATCGTGCTCGTGGACCGGGTAGATGAGCTGGTGGGCGAGATGAACATCAGCAACGGCGCCCTGGTGGCGTCGCTGGCCAGCGACGATGCCGCGTGGGCTTCCCGCACCGCCCAAGAGGTGCGGGCCTTCAAAGTGGGCATCAATCAACTCCGCTCACGGGGTGACCGCGACGAGGTGTTTGGTGGCCTGGGAGAGTCCTGGAAGGGGGCTTTTGTGGGCGGGGCACTGCTCGTGGAGGCCGTAACGGCCGGTGATAAACCGCTGCTGGGCAACTTTGGCAGCGCCACGCTGCTGCCCGTCGCGGGGTAGCGAATAGCTCATTAGAAGCTGGTACATCCTCTTGTTAGGTGGTCGGCTGCTGGTGCCAAAGCCAGCAGTTGAATAGCGAGTAGATGTAGCGAGAACCTGCTCCCCTCCCTTAAGCAAAAAAACCAGGACCGTCCGGATGACAGTCCTGGTTGCTTGGACAGCAATGGCAAACCATTTCGGCCCTTATTTCCCGTACACGGACTGTAGATACGTCAGCAGGCTGGTCGGCTCCTGACCCAGTAGCTGAGCGAGAGCAGACCCCGACACGTTGAACTCCTGGGCGTGCATGGCGGCCGCGATACCGCTCATGACGGCCACGAAGGGCTCGGGCACTTGGTGCTGCCGCATAGCAGCGGCCATGTCCGCCCCGAGATAGGCACGTAGTCCACCGCCCGGCCACTTACCTGGCTTAACGTCGCTGCCACGTCGGCGAACGAGTAGGCTGGACCGGGCGCAATGTCGTAGACCTGGTTTTCGTGCCCCGTAGTGGTCAGCACGGTGGCCAAGGCCTGGGCAATGTCATCGCGCAAGGCGTAGCTCACCTTTCCTTCCCCAGCGGCAAAGTAGAGGTGGCCCGTGGTCAAGGCTTCCGCCCCCACAAACAGGGGTACTAGATCCAGGTAGAGCGTGTTGCGGAAGACTGTGTAGGCCAGGCCCGAGGCCCGCAGGTAGTCTTCGGTGAGCAGGTGGCTAGCCGAGGCCCCGAACTGGGAATCAGGCGAGGGGTTCACCACGCTGGTATAGATAACGTGGCGCACGCCTGCCTGTTTGGCCGCGTCGATGGCATGCTGGTGCTGCTGCACCCGCAGCTGGTGCTGCGTCTCACTCGTGGAGATGAGCAGCACGGTATCAATACCCTGGAAGGCGGCTTCCAGCGACGCCGGGTCGTTGTAGTCGCCTGGTCGTACTTGTACCCCTTGCTGGGCTAGCGTGGAGGCCTTCTGCGGGTCCCGCACAACGGCCCTAATTTCGTGGGGGCGGCCTTGGTCAGCAAGGCCTGAATGGTGGCTTGGCCGAGGTGGCCCGTGGCGCCGGTGATGGCAAGCATAGCAGTTGGAAAAAGGGGGTTCAATGGTTACTTTTGGTAACTCAAAGGTACCCGCCGGTCTTTCCCAGCGCAAGAAGGCATCTTTTTCTTCCTCAGGCACATGCGTGTAACTACTGCTACTACTCAGACACTTAAAAATGCGGCGGCCGCAAAAAAAATGCTGACCGTACCCGAAGATGGCTTTGCGTTCTGCCCCGTGCGGGATGTGTTGGACCGGGTGGGCGACAAATGGTCGCTGTTGGCCATTCTGTACTTAGGCAGCGCTGAGCAGTTGCGCTTCAACGAATTGCGCAAAAACATTGCGGGCATCTCCCAACGCATGCTCACCGTCACGCTTCGTTCGCTGGAAAGCGACGGGCTGGTAGCGCGCACGGTGTATGCCGAGGTACCACCCCGCGTCGAGTACCAGCTCACCGACAGGGGACAGGGCTTGCTAGAGGCCGTGCTGCACTTGGGGCAGTGGGCCAAAGAGCACGCGCCAGCCATTCTGCAGGCCCGACAGCAAGCCTTGGCCCCAACCAAGCCCCGGTCAGTTAATGACCTCGGCTAAGACGCAACTGGTGCTGATGCCGCAAGTCCGCATCATGCTGAGCAATACCCTGGCTATTATGAAGGAAGACTTAGAAATGGCGCACAACCCCGCCGTGGAGGCCAGCGTGAAGCTAGCAGCGACCTAACTGTTTAAGCCGAAGAATGCCTTTATGGACAAGTTTGGCCTTAAGCAGTGCCCCCTTGCTATTCTACTGCCTGAGCCAATCGTGAGCCGATTCAATCGCTGTAAAAAAAAGCCCCACGGCGCTCATTCAACGAATTTCAATTAGATGCCGGCTCGTGGTGAGCCAATCATGGCCTTGGTTAAAAGTTTGGTCCAAAAGGTAATTGGTGGGCTGGTAGGCACCCGCTTTTTGGCAGCTATGAGTGACCAGGCCTCATTGCCTTAGCTACTTGTCGTGCGTGACCTTCGGACTGTTTAGGGGCTGGGCAAGCTGGTTGATGTTGAGTGGCTGCTCCCGGCAGGGCGTATCCACGATGATGGCTGGGCAGCGGGGTACTCTATTCCGCAATTTGTGCGAGTCAAACGCGCATTTGAATGGCTTGCTGCGTGGTGCCGCCGCTGAACTTTGTGGTACTCTTCGGCCTCGCGCCGCAGGAGTCCACACCCCCTATTATCCCCAGTCATGACCACTTCTTTGCCGCTAGAAACCACTTTTGCCCTTGGGGCGACTTACCGACCAGCCGGCTCGGCTTCGGGCGATGCGCATCACCGGTCCCGGTCTTTATGGTCCCCCACGGACCGACCGGCGATGCTCGCGCTACTAAGACGGGCCGTCGAACTCGGCGTGACCTTTATTGATACAGCCGACATGTACGGCCCCTTTGTGTCGGAAGAGTTGATTGCCGAGGCGCTGCATCCCTACCCCGCCGGGCTGGTGGTGGGCACCAAAGGCGGCGTGGTGCGCTACGGTCCCGGCCAGGAGGTGCTGCTCGATGGCACTCCCCAGCACTTGCACGAGGCCCTGGCCGGCAGCCTGCGCCGCCTGAAGCTCGAACGCCTCGACCTCTACCAGCTGCACCGCCTCGACCCGCGGGTGCCCGCCGAACGCACGTTTGCCGCCTTGGCGCAGGCCCAGCAGCAGGGCCTGGTGCGGCACCTGGGCTTATCGGAAGTGTCGGTCGAAGACATTCAACTCGCCCAGCAGCACTTTCCGGTGGCCTCCGTGCAGAACCGCTACAGCCTTTTCGACCGGGCGGCCGAGCCCGTGCTGGCGTACTGCCAAGCGCAGGGCATTGCCTTTATTCCGTGGTTCCCCATTGGTGGGGGCAGGTGCAGGAAACGGACGCCCTCCAGCAAGTCGCCGAACGGCACCAAGTTTCGGTCCGGCAAGTCGCCCTTAGTTGGTTGCTTCACCATGCCCCAACGTGTTGCCGATTCCCGGCACGACCAGCCTGACCCACCTGGCCGAAAATATGCAGGCGCTGCACCTGTCCCTTACGGCTGAGGATATGCAGGTCCTGGATGCGCGAAGCCACTAAGGAGCTTCGCGTCCAGACTGGCACCGCTAAGTCGCCGCACCGCCCGGTCACTTAGCCGGGTGCCCAGTTACCCGTGCTGTCCGCCACTACCATCTGGTAGTGGGCGGATAGCACGGGTTTCTTCGTAGTTTAGGTTTTATTAGCCCCATGAGTATTCCGCCCTTCGCTACCCTGTCCACTGTGGCCGACTTCACGCGGCACTACGGCTTTCCTGCCCCGGCCCACCCGTTGGTCGCGGTCGTGGACCTGGCCCAGCACCCACCCGCCGGGGTGGCCGCTGCTCCCGCTTGGCGCGCGCTCTACGTTATCCTGCTCAAGCGGCACTTTGACGGGCCACTTCCCTACGGGCAGCAGGAGTACGACTACCAGCCGGGCGAACTGGGCTTCTTCGCGCCCGGCCAGCCCGTGACGTTCTGCCCCAGCGCCGACCAGGCCGGCGCCGGCTGGCTGGTCGTCTTTCACCCGGATTTGCTGGGGCGCCCGTCAGCCAACTCGCCGCTGGGCCGCTATCCCTTCTTTAGCTATCGCGTGCGGCAGGCCCTGGCGCTCTCGGCCGCCGAGGAGCAACGACTACGGCATGCCGTGCAGGGGCTGCGACAGGAAAGCGCGCTGCCTGCCGATGCCTTCAGCCAG
The DNA here is from genome assembly GCF_022919215.1 of Hymenobacter cellulosilyticus. Classification (NCBI taxonomy): domain Bacteria; kingdom Pseudomonadati; phylum Bacteroidota; class Cytophagia; order Cytophagales; family Hymenobacteraceae; genus Hymenobacter; species Hymenobacter cellulosilyticus. The sequence continues at coordinate 5,398 of NZ_CP095047.1, forward strand.
CAGCTGCTCGGCACCCAGCTCGACGTGCTGCTACAAGTAGCTAGCCGAGCCTACCACCGGCAATTTCCCACCGAACCGGTCGGCGGCCCCGACCTGCTCAGTCGCTTCGAGGCCCTGCTGGCAGCGTACCTGGACCACGCCGCCGACCAGCCCCTGCCCACCGTGCAGCACCTGGCGGAGGCCCTGCACGTGGCGCCCACCTACCTGGGCGAGGTCCTGCGCCGGCACACGGGCCAGAACGCCCAGCAGCACCTGCACGCCGCGCTGCTCGAAAAAGCCCGGCAACTGCTACTGAGCACGCCCTTGAGCGTGCGCGAGGTAGCCTTTCGCCTGGGCTTCGAAAGTCCCTCCTACCTCGGCCGCCTCTTCAAGCAGAAGACTGGCCTTACCCCTACCGAATTCAAGCAACTGGCAACTGAGGCGGCCATTCCGGTGCCAGCCTAACGCTCTCCGCCGGCTAGCAGGTAGGGGAGGGCAGCCCTAGCGGCACTCCACCTGACCGAGCGGCTGGGGCTGCGCCCGTAAGGCTGGCAGGCAGCCGGCCAGGCCGGGTCGGTGGGAAAAAGGGTACTGCGCAGGTAGGCCCAGGTCAGGTGCTGGAGGGCGGCGACGCGCGCCGGGCTTTCATCCGTGGTTTCCCGTGACTCGTACCCGGCAATGCCGCCCAGCGAGTGCTCGGCCCCGAACAACGTGAGCAAGCACTTGCCACCGGGCGGACTTAGCCGGTAGGCATCGGCCCGCCAGTCGGCCCCGCGCGGGCTCATGCTGGATACGTCGTGGTCCCCGACCACGACCAGCGTGGGGGTCGTCAGGTAGCGGAAGTCGGGCTGCAGAAAGGGGTGATTGCGGGCCGCCGCCGGGCTTAAATCGGCCCCACCCCGGCCTGGCGCGGCCAGCAGGATGCCCGCCTTCACCCGGGCATCCAACAGGTTGACTTCCTGCCCGTCGGCCGGGTCGGGCAGGCGGGCGCCGAGCAGCATACCCGCCGTCTGCCCGCCGTAGGAGTGCCCGGCCACGGCCACGCGGGCGTGGTCGAGGCGGCCGCGCAGGCCCGGAATGGCGTCCTCCACCATCGCCAGGTTGTCGAGGATGTGGCGCAGGTCCGCCACCCGGTGCCGCCAGATGACGGGCCGGCGGGCATCGTCGGGGGCAGGCCGAGGGTGCGCGAATCCAGGTGCGTCGGCTGCACCACGACGAAGCCGTGCGCCGCCCAGAATTGAACCAGGGGGCCGTAGCCGTGCAAAGAGGACCCGTTGCCGTGCGAAAAGAGGAGTACCGGCAGCTCACGCCCACTCACCGGCGCAGCAACCACGACCGGGCTAACGGAGATAACCGGGGCCGGCGAGCTGAGTGAGAGGCTACAAAGCAAGTCGTTCATGAGCATTAATCTTCGGGAAAAGCTGGGATATTGGGCGGCTGCTTCCACGACAAAAGTCCCGCCGTCAGGCCCATTACCAGGCATTCAGAATCCGGTTTATGCCGCACAAATTGCGGAAGCGTATAAAAAAAATCTTGTCATTTGGCTGCGAGCGCGGCTGTTTGTTCAGTTACACCTCCGTGTTTGTGTCTAACATGCTTCAACAACTAGCATCGAGCACCCTAGAGCGTGTTAATGACTAATTGAAGAAATTGGGGGATGACAAAGCCCCACCCTGGTTATCCGAGCGATGTCAGCGACGAAGAATGGGCCTTTGCCGCGCCCTACCTGACGTTGATGCGCGAAGCGGCCCCGCAACGGGAATACCCGCTGCGGAGCTTGTTCAACGCTGTGCGCTACCTGGCCCGCACCGGGGTGCCCTGGCGCTACCTACCGGGCGATTTTCCGGCCTGGCCGGCCGTTTACCAGCAGTTGCGCCGCTGGCTGGAGGCCCCCTGTTTCGAAACCATGGTCGACGATTTGCGCCAGTTGCTGCGCACAGCTTAAGGCCGACCGGCTGAGCCCTCGGCCATGCTGCTCGACAGCCGCACGCTGCAAAGCACGCCGGAAAGCGGCCCCGGGCCGGCTACGACGGGGCCAAACGGCGCAAGGGCAGCAAGGTGCACATCGCCGTCGACACGCTCGGGCACCTGCTGGCGGTGCTGGTCACGCCGGCCAACGAGCAGGACCGGGCCCAGGTAGCGGCCCTGGCCGAAGAAGTGCAGGCCATTACGGACCAATCGGTCACGCTGGCCTACGTCGACCAAGGCTACACAGGACAGGAACCGGCGCAGGCCGCCGCGGAGCAGGGCATCGCCCTGCACGTGGTGAAATTACCCGCGGCCAAACGCGGCTTTGTGCTGCTGCCCAAGCGCTGGGTTGTGGAACGCTCCTTTGCCTGGGCGGCCCGGTTCCGCCGATTGGCACGGGATTACGAACGCCTCACCAGCACCCTGGCAGGCATTCACTACTTTGTGTTTGCCTGCCTCATGCTCGTCAAAGCAAATTACATTAACCTGCTAAGTCATTAACACGCTCTAGCGCAGACCTACCATTTTGAGAAACAGCCCGCCCGGGTTTTTGTCCGCCTTTACCTTGCCGATTTTGTGCTTGTAGGTGAACGAGAACAAGGCATTGAGCTTCTTAGCATCACCCAGAATCTGGCTGATGAGCTTGGGGTCCCGGATTTCCAGCTCCTCCAGGTTCTGCAGGGCCCGGCGCTGCTTTTCTTCCTCGGCGCCATCCTCGAAGGGAATGGGCAGCTGCTGGGGCACTTGGCCATTGACAAAGAAGCGGATGCTGTGAAACGAGCGCCCTTTCTTGATCAGCTCGTAGTTGATGCGCAGGTCAGTGTGCTCGTTGATCTGGGTAGTGGCCACGTCGAGCACGTACTTCTGCAGAGCCGAAATCTTCTCGTACTGTTCCGGCTCGTGGCCCTTGGGGTCCTTGAGCGAGAGCATAATTTTGAACTCGTCCAGGGTAAAAGTCTTGGTCTCGCCGATGTCCTTCCACTGCGAAGCAATCTGGTAGATGCGTTTGGCGTACTTGCTCGATAGGCTGAACACCGACTGCAGGCGGTAGGAGGTAAAGTTGTTCTTCAGATCAATCAGGTAGCGCCGCATGCGCTCGGAGATTTCCAGTTCAATGATGCCCTCGCCCTTGATGTAGAGGGCCGAGGCCAGCAGACCCACCTGCAGCACGTGCTTGTTATCCTCGATGTGGTACTCGCGGCTGCGCAGGTTGGAGGTGGCCTCCAGCAGGCGCTGGTAGTTCCAGACCCGGCCCGTAAGCTGCTCCAGCTCCTTGACGCGGATGCGGTAGATGGTACCCGGCTTATCTTCCTTGCGCAGCACGGATAAGAGCGAGAAGACAATGTCCATCTCGCAGGCGCTCATCTCGTAACGGGCCGTGGTGATGGCATTGTGCTGCCGGATTTCCAGGTAGTTCGGGTCAGCAGTGGTAGCGGGCAGAGTCATAAGAGGGAGGCGAAATAAATAGCTTCAATAGATCAATTTACGAATAACTATGAATCTAAGGTAAGTCTTTCTTAAGTTTCTATCCTTTCGCTTACCATCTCTATCCCTTGCACTTACGATCTCTATCCTTTCGCTTACCATTTCTATCCTTTCGCTTACAATCACTATCCTTTGTACTTACCATCTCTATCCTTTCGCTTACAATCACTATCCTTAAGAGGGTATAAAAAACAGAAAATCAAGAGCTTGTGAGCCCTGCAAATAGAGTAAATACTTGACAAATAAAAAAAACTCACAAATTTGTTGATGTCCGGATTTCAAAAGGCTTTTAGGGGGTACAAAACGGGAGGGCGAGACAAGGAAACAACAAAACAGGGAGCATATTTTAGCACAAAAAAGCATTGCACTATTTCAAGAAAAAATTATACTTTTTATTACTTATAAGGCCTTCCCCGCTGACCGAATCAGCCCTGAAGATAGTATAAAAATAGCCATGGGGCTACACAGGAGCCATTTTTCAGATTCATCTGTTACTAAAGCACCAAAAGAAACTGCCGTTACCTACCCACCTGGCCGCGGAGTTGGTAAATGGCTGGTAAGGGACTCGCAAAAGGATAGAGATTGTTTGTCCTGGCCAGGTGCCGGAGGCGCAAAAGGATAGAAATGGTAAGCCAAATCACCCAGACTTTGCTGAAAGGATAGAAATGGTAAGCGTTTGCAGCCCCTCAAGCCACTATTCCTGCAAATCTGCGGCCGGCACGGGTGGTCAACCCCCGGTTTGACTTACCATTTCTATCCTTTCGAAGACGACAAGACGCTATGCTGGGTGCTTCAAAAGCTGCCTAAAATGGCCGAGAAGGCTGTTTTGATAGGTAAGCTTGCTGATTTTCGCTGCTGAACCAGGTCAGCCCGCTGTGGAGAACTCCGAGTACGGAGCCCGCGGGTCGACTTACAAAAACTATCCTTTCGCTAATCGAAAGCTATCCTTTCGCCACCGGTCCACTAGCTGAAGGGAGCCGTGATCAGGTGAAGGTGAGCTGGCTCTAATCTGGGCCGTCCCCTACCTACTGCCAGTCAGGCATGCCCAGGGAGAAGAAAGCTCCTTGAAAAACCACTTTTTATAAGTGAACAACCAGAGGAAGAAATGTCACCTCTTATGCGATAATTGCGCCGGCGCGTAAGTATGCCAATTTAGCTTCTTTATTTCACGGCATGAAAACCCCTAAACCCGCGCCGCTGACCATTCAGGTGCTGCCCCTGGAGCGCGAGCAACCCCCAAAAGTGCCCGTGGCCTGCCGCTCGCTGGCGGAGCTGATTCACTCGCTGGGCACCCGCAAGGAAGTGTCAGAGGCCTGGAAAGTTGTGCCGCGCACCCTGGCCCTGCGCATGCAGAAGCCTGAAACTGCCACGCTCGAGGAACTGCAGCGCCTAGCCGAGCTGGCCAAGCTGGACCTGCCCACCGTGTTCGAGCTGGCCTACTACCAGATGCGGCACCCGGTGGTGGTCCCCACCCCGCAGCTGGGCCGGCCCAAGCAGCACTAGCCTGGTGCGTCGCCGGCCCATTCGCGTGGGCGTGGTGCATTTCATCACCAACTTTTTACCACTCGTCCTTTTTTCGCCCTGGGCGTGCCTAGGCGTAGTAGTTTCGTCGTGTCTTAGCCGGCGGAATAGCACCCCGGATGATAAAACCTGAATTGTATGGAAGTTGCCCAGTGCCCGGAAGTGGCCCCGTTACCCTTTCCCAACCTGAGTCTGACCGTTTCCTATCCCGAGGCCCTGAGCTATGCCCAGGGGCGGCTGAAAATGCTGGGCAGCGGTGGATTGAAGCCTTTTTGTGAAACACATCAGCTCACCTACACCAACGTCATCAATCTCAAAAACGGCAAGCTTAAGCGCGAGGAACCGCGCTTGGTGCAGCGGTTGCTCAGCACCCTGGCCGTGCCCACCGAGCTGCTGCACTACCCGCTGGGCAGCAAGACCCCGTGCTTTCTGCTGCCGGATGCCGAAGCGCTGGCCGCCTTTCAAAGCCAGCTGAAGTTTCTCACAGCGGCGGAATAGGGTCCCCGCATCATCCTTTTCAGTGCGAAAATTGTCACGGTAATCCCGACAGTTCTTGCCGCAACGGGAGCCATTTAGTACGGAAATACGTTTACTTTAGTGTATCACCCTTGACCCTCGACCGATGAACAACAGCATCACGTATTCCGAGCGGGAGCAGACCACCGCCCAGCGGCAGGAGCTCATCGACAAGGCCCGCGCCTGGAGCGTCGCCCAGGGGGCCGTGCCCGGTCCGGCCGCTGAAGCTGTATACGCCCGCTACGTGGCCGGCGAGCTGACGCTGCAGGACGTCACTGACGAGCTGAAAAGTTACTACGCCAACCGGGCCGCTGCCCCGGCTGGAGCTGCTAGCCCGGCTGCGCCGCAAGGCATGATGGAGCCCGAGGAGCTGCTGCTGGCTTCTTAGCCCCTCACTACGCTACCTGATAACCCGCCCGGCCTTCGGCTGGGCGGGTTTTTTATCACTCATTGCTGCACGCCTTGGCTATTCAGGATGGATTCTACGACCCCACCCACCAAGTCATCTACAACCGGCTGGGCATCACCAACCAGGACGAGTTGCGGGAAGCCGAGGGCGCTCTGTCCATCCCCGCCATGCTGCGCGTGGTGCTCGGGCTGGTGGACATCCCGGGCCAGTTTGATGCGGCGCATATCAAGCAGATCCACCGCGAGCTGTTCAAGGACGTGTACGATTGGGCTGGCCAGACCCGCGCCCATGGACCCAACGGCCCATTCCAGGGACAGAAGCCCACCTATGTGCTCAATCCTAAGGGTGACCTCATGCGCTATGGTCCCTATGAGCAGCTTGACCAGCGCCTTGATGCCATCGGCGCCCAGCTTCAGCTGGAAAACAACCTGCGCGGCCTGACCCCGCCGCAGTTCGCCCAGCGGGCCGCGTACTACTTCGACCAGTACAACCACACCCATGCCTTTCGCGAAGGCAACGGCCGCACCATCCAGACCGTGATGGCCGTGCTGGGTCGGCAAGCCGGCTACGAAGTTGAACTCGTACCGGCTGCCGCCGCGCAGCTCAACAACGTGCGCGACCTGGCCATCATCCGCCCCTACGGTCCTTTGCAGCCGGAAAAGAACTTAGAGCCGCTGGCCCTGCTGCTGAGCACGGCCATCAAGCACATTCCCGGCCCGGAGGCTGAAAAGCTGCGTGACCCCAGCCAGGCGCGACCCCTGGCGGCGCCTACATCTGACATGCAGCGGATGGAAGCACAGCGGGTGCTGCAGGCTAGTGCCTACGTCATCGGGGGAGCCTTGCGGGACATTGACCGGGGTGATACTACCCGCGGCAACCAGCTGCTGCAGCAGATGAGCCAGGTACTGAACGGCCAGGCCACTGCAACCCAACGAGGCGGTAGCATTCAGGAAGCGGCCCTCGAAGTGTCCAAGCACCCGGTACTCAAACAGGAAGCGCCGCTGGTGCTGCACGCGGTTGCCTTGGCGCAGAGCGTGCAGCAGTTGGTGAAGCTGGAGCAGACGGCGCAGAGTCAAATCCAAGCAAAGGTCTCGGCAGAGGTCAAGCAAAAAGCTCCAGTACCCAAGCGACGTGGGCCCAAGCTATAAGCTTTTGCTAGCTCAACCAACCAGCAATAAATCCTCCAACCGTGTCGTGTACTGCGGCGTTCGCCATTGTGCCTGTCCTTCCCATGGAGCTACTTGCTGACCAGGCGCTAGGACCGTAGCTGCGAGCTTCACGGTGCCTTTTCCGAAGCGCCGGTTGAGCGCGTCCAGCTCGGCCATCAGGCGGATGCGTTTTTCCGAGACGGGAGCGGCCTCAAACAAGGTTAGCTGGGTTTGCCCTGCTGGCTCCAACCCGTCGAGTATCACCCCGGCCTTGGTGTAACGCATCCCTGGTTGCCAGAGCTTCTTCAGCGCAGCTCGGGCAAAGCGGACTAACTCCACCGTATCATTTGTAGCCACCGGCAACGTGAAAATACAAGAGCAGGAATAGGGTGGGGGTTCCAGGCCGTAACGGCTCTTGCTGATAAAAACAGTCATTGTATGCGCTGCATCCCCTTGCCGGCGCAGCTTCTCCGCTGCCCGCGAGACAAAAGCACTCACGGCCCCGGCCACGTCGGGAAAGGCACTCAGCGGCTTGCCGAAGGTGCGCGAGCAGCACAAACTGCGGCGCGAAAGCGTGCCGTCTTCACTAGGGGCCAGGCCCTGACAGGGATAGCCCTGCAGCTCGCGCACGAGCCGGGCACCAACGACCCCACCCAGGTGTTTGCGGGCAAAAGCCTCGGAGCAACCCGCCAAGCCGGCCGCGGTGGTGATGCCGGCGGTGTAGAGCTTCTGGGCGTATTGGCGGCCGATGCCCCATACATCTTCTACGGCGACTTGCTCCAAGGCCCAGCAACGCCGTGCAACCGTATCCAAATAGCAAACCCCTCCCATTGATGGGTTCTTCTTTGCCAGTCGATTAGCCAGCTTGGCTAACGTCTTGGTAGGAGCCACCCCCACACAGGTGGGAATACCGGTGCGTGCCAGCACATTGGACCGTACTTGTCGGGCAAATGTGTCTAGGCTATCAACTAGGAAGCGCTCCATGCCGTGCAGGTCCAGGAAGGCTTCGTCGATGGAGTAGATTTCGACTTCCGGTGCCACCTGCTGCAGGTACCACATTACGCGCCGTGACATGTCACCGTATAGGGCATAGTTGCTTGAAAACACGGCTACGTCGTGCAGTTCCAGCAGAGGTTTAACTTGGAAGTAAGGGTCCCCATGAGTAGGCCCAGGGCCTTAGCCTCGGCACTGCGGGATATCAAACAACCGTCGTTATTTGAAAGCACGACAACGGGGCGGCCTTCGAGCCGAGGTTGAAAGACTCGCTCGCAGGATACGTAGAAATTGTTGCAGTCGACTAGGGCGTACATAACTAGTCGCGGGTGCGCAACAGAGCTGCCAGTTTACCCGGTATCAGTTCGTGGAGCACATGGGTCACCACACCCCAGATTTTCACGTCGCCGGCATCGTGGATTTCCCAGGCCTTGTAGTCAGGGTTTTCCGGCTTGAGCCACCAGGTCCCATGCTCGCATACCAAGCGTTTGACAGTGCACTCCCCGTCCACCACGGCCACGACGATGTGGTTGTGGTCGGCTTCCATCTGCTTGTCCACTGCTAGCAGGTCGCCTTCGTGAATTTCTGCATTTTTCATGCTCTCTCCGCTCACCCGCACCAAGTAGGTCGCATCCGGATGGCGGAGTAGTAGGCGGTTCAAATCGAACAGTTCATCGATATGGTCAGAGGCCGGGGAGGGAAAGCCAGCAGATACTGTGCAACTGAAAAGCGGAAGTAAAAAGGGTGTTTGTAAGTCGTGGACTGGGATTAATTCAACATTGTGCATAATAGGCGGAGGCAAGATTTGTCCGCAAGTATACGTTATGCTAATAAAATTAGTATAAAAAATGCTAAAATTAGTGGCAGGGCGTGTAGTTTTGCTATTGATGTCCTAACAACATGTTTAGGATTGGTACCTTTACTGAGGGACATCCGAAAGTCTTAGCAATGCAAGGTGCACGTGAAATAATAGGTCCCGCTGCATTTGGGATTAAGAATTCATCACACACCGATTGCCCTTTAAATACATAGCCCAGTGACAAAAATTTCAAAGAGCCTAGTAAGCGTTTACTCAAAACCTTTGCCTTCAACTCGCTCCGGAGCTCTTTACAACGCGTTCTCCTACGTAACCAAGATTTCACCGGAAGCAATAGCTGTCTTCATAGCAACGCATACGAAACCCGGTGATAAGGTATTAGATGTTTTTGGTGGGAGTGGCACAACAGGCCTAGCTGCTCTGTTATGTGATAAGCCCTCGGAGGTAATGATTAAGATGGCCCTGGATTTGGGTGTAGAGCCTGAATGGGGACCCCGCCACGCCGTTGTGCATGAACTGAGTACCCTCGGAGCATTTGTAGCCAAGGTCTTATCGTGCCCCATTGACCCACAAAGGTTCGAGGCTGCTGCAAAACAGCTATTGGCGAAGGCAGAAAAAAAGCTAGGATGGGCGTACGAGGCTCTGGACCCCCATGGGGAAATGGGGTTCATTCGGTATTCCATCTGGTCGGATGTGCTCGTTTGCCCCAGCTGTAAAACGGAAGTATCCTATTGGGATGCTGCGGTGCGGTGGGACCCTATCCGGTTGGTAGATTCCTTTACCTGCCCTGCTTGCGAGAAGGCTTTGGCTGTCAATGCTTGTGAGCGCGCCTCAGAGACGGTGAACGACCCCTTTCTTGGAGTACCCATTGAAAGAAAAAAACGTGTTCTGGCTCAGATTTACGGCAAGTCCAAAACGGGTAACTGGAACCGTAAGCCTTCTCAGCTGGACGAACAGGTGTACGCAAGGGCGACCAATACGCTTCTGCCCACCTCGGCTCCCAATGAAGCCGTCTTCTGGGGAGACCTGTACCGAGCTGGTTATCATAAGGGCATCACTCACTTCCATCATTTCTATACTTCCCGGAATTTCTTGGCAATTGCTACTCTGTGGGAACTGACGAATGAGTTTTCGGAGGACTTGCGTGACTCGCTGCGATTGCTCATTCTGAGCTATAACGGCAGTCATTCTACCTTGATGACCCGGGTAGTAGTGAAAGAAGGGGCAGTGAATTTGTTCTCACCGGCGCCCAAACGGGCGTGCTCTATATCAGTGGCCTCCCGGTTGAAAAGAACGTCTTTGAGGGCATTAAGCGAAAAGTAGGTTCCTTGTCCCGGGCTTTTGAGACCGTCAAGGGTAGCCGAAGTACGGTCCAGGTAATCAACGCAAGCAGTACGAACGTTCAGCTTCCTGATGCCAGTGTGGATTATGTTTTTACCGACCCGCCTTTCGGGGACTACATCCCCTATGCGGAAATCAATCAGATTAATGAGGTATGGCTCGGGCGGATGACCGACCGAACAGAGGAAGTCATCATGAGCAATGCCCAAGGCAAAGGCGTTGACGACTATGGCCGCATGATGGGGCAGGTTTTCAAGGAAGTATCCCGCGTGATGAAGCCCGATGCCCTGGCTACGGTGGTGTTCCATTCGGCCAAAGCCTCCGTGTGGAAAGCCCTTACCGAAGCCTATGATTCTGCCGGTCTTTCCGTCCGGGCAACGAGCGTTCTCGACAAGATTCAAGCAAGCTTTAAACAAGTTGTATCAACTGTGTCAGTGAAAGGGGACCCGCTGCTGTTACTTTCCAAAGGGGCCACTTCATTGGGCGTAACTGGTCTTACGGCAGAGGATATAGCTACCCAAATCATTGAGCAAGCGAAAGAAGCCGTCGAATCAGAACGGGGCTCCCAACGCCTCTATTCCCGCTTTATATCCCGGTGCTTGGAAGTGGGCGAAGATGTGCACCTTGGGGCACGTGAGTTTTATGAGCGTGCCGAAAAAGCCTTAAAAGAGTAGTTATGGAGGCGACCAAGGCGTTGAGCCAGCGCGAAGGTTTTGCTAGCGATGCAGCGAGACGCAAAAGGCTTGGACAGTACTTTACAGGCACGAAGCTTGGCCGGCTTTTGGCTGCACTAGCAGGTGCTGAGCAGGCGGCGAGCATCATTGACCCCATGGCCGGGAATGGGGATATGCTGGTTGCTTGCCGCCAATATGGGGCACTTTCTGCCTCATTCGGGGCGATGGAGATAGACCCGATTGCATTGAAGGCCTGTATGGAGCGTATCCCAGACGCTGCTCCAATATTGGGCAGCGCCTTTGCGCCCGAGTCTCTCCAACAGCTTGCAAGGAACCAGTGGGATTTGGTGATTACCAATCCGCCTTATGTCCGCTATCAAAGCTTGGCCAGTGGTGCCGGCGAGGACTTTCCTATTCCATCCGGGCAAGAGATTCGTCACCATTTACTGGCTGCCATTGGCAATGCTGCAGGACTCGATGCAGAGGACAAAAGCTTGTTCAAGCAGCTTGCTTTAGCCTATTCTGGCTTGGCGGACTTGGCTGTTCCTTCGTGGATACTGTGTGCGGCACTTTGTGCACCGGGGGGACGCCTGGCGCTGGTGCTTCCTGAATCTTGGCTAAGCCGCGATTATGCCGCTATTGTTCATTATTTGCTGCTGCGTTGGTTCAAAATCAAGTACATAGTAGAGGATTCGCATGCTGTTTGGTTTCCTGACGCGCAGGTGAAAACGACGCTGCTCATTGCTGACCGAATCCCACGAAAAAGCAGCGCGTTTGACTGGCAAGAATCGGATACATTTCTCCGTATCAGACTATCCAGTGGCACAATTGGCGTTGGCAGTGTAGTAGACAATGTTTTTGATGGAGTAGAAACAAATCCAGAAAAAGCATTTTCTAGGCTGGTCTCTGGTTGGCTGGCTTCCGGTATTGTGGAGAGTACCCCATTGGTAGAGGCCGAGCTTGTTTCATTAAGTGGTGTTGCAGGCAACTTACGGCGGGCTTGCACCAAGCGCAAATGGTTGAGTAAGCTGGAGTCCTTGGGCAATTCAGCACAAGCGGGGCCGACCGAAGCCTACTCTATGCCTGCCGCATTGGCGCAGTGGTTGGGGCACCGGCCCCATTCCGAAATCACTAGCCTGCACTCCTTCGGTGTCAGCGTAGGGCAGGGGTTACGAACAGGGGCCAACTTCTTCTTTTATGCGGATGCTATCAATGAGTCTGAGGACGAAGTAGAACTGCAAACCAGTAAAGAATTTGGACGAACAAGGTACCAAGTGCCCAAATCGCAGGTACTGCCTGTCCTACGAAAGCAATCGGAGCTTCCCAAAGGGTATGTAGTCGAAGCACAGGCCTTGAAAGGGCGTGTACTTGCTTTGCAACACTCTGCCCTGCCTGAAGACATTCTCTTGGCCACGAGCAAGAGCGGAGCAGCTTCGCCCTATACAGAGATTTCAAGCCCCCTAGCGGACTTCATCCGCGTCGCTGATGAATTAGAGGTGGACGAGGACGGCAAACACATCCGGGAACTATCGGCCGTCGCTCCCAATGTGCGGGCAGGAGGAAGTAAAAAGGCTCCAGCTCCTAGATTTTGGTACATGCTGCCCGACTTTGCGCCACGGCATCGACCAGACCTCTTCGTCGCAAGAGTCAATAGCGGTTCACCGCGCACCTTCCTCAATAAAAACCGGGAAGCAATAGTGGACGCAAACTTCTCCACTATCTGGCTTAACACGGAAAGTGTGGCTGATGCTTGGGGCTTGCTGGCTTTAATGAATAGTACTTGGTGTAGCGCTGCCTTAGAGCTTTCTGCCGCGGTAATGGGTGGAGGTGCACTGAAAGTAGAAGCTTCTCATCTTCTCCGGATACCTGTACCAAGATTTACCCAAGCCGAGTGGGCCGGGCTATCGAGAATCGGGAGGAAGCTTGCAAACCAAAGCAACGACCAACTGCAAGCCGACATTGATGAGTTAGTTTGCAGCGCACTTTTGGGCCGCCCAGCTACCAGGGGTGAGTTGCAAGCACTATCCCTTATTGCTTTGGAAGCAAGAATGAGACGGGAGCGTCGGAAAAAAATGGATTTAACAGCTAATGTCTCATAATGAAAAATCAGTACGATGTCGTGGTAGGCCAGAAATGGCTTGCTGAAGGGATTAAGTTAATCAGCCAAGGAAGCAAAGAGGATGTTATTCGACATCAGTTTGCTGCTTACCTACCGCAGTTGTTCCCCGAAAAGCCTTGGTGGGTTGAGCAGCACGCTTTGGGGGCTGAAAGCTATGTTAAATTCAGAAAAGCCGGTAAAAACACCGGTGGATTTGTAGACACACTGGTCGGTCTAACTGCCATTGAGTATGAGAAAGACCTTAACAAAGGCGATTTATTTACTCATGGCCTTGAACAGGTCAAGGACTACTGCGCAGGACTGTTAAATGATGGCCACCCCCAAGAGCTTATCATAGGCATTCTTTCGGATACAGTACGCTGGCATGCCTATCGGATAGCATCCGTAACGTCTCCCGATGTTGTTGAGAAGAAGGCTTGTGGTGCGGAGCACGTCGTATTAGAGGAAATCCAGGCGCTTGTGCTCACGGATTCCGATGAGCGGAGTTCCCGTCAGCTAGGTGAATTTTTGATTCGCCATTTAGGAAGGGAGGGAGCACGTCCCCTGAGCGCTCACACTCTTGCCCATGACCTAGGGTTTGAAAGCGATTTCTGCAAGCGGCATGTTAATGGGATAGAGAAACTAGTCGATTTGGCTTTTGCTGCTGATGCCAATTATGCTGGCCTAATCACCAAGTTATGGAATGACTTTGTAGCATATCTCGGAGACAATAGCGCTGCAGGTGGCTTCGAGAAAGACGTTTATGTCCGAGAGCTGTACCTGCTTACCCTTGCAAAGCTTCTTTGCGCCAACATCATTGCGAAAAAAGCGCTGGTCAGCAACGACGACGACATAAGGGCCATCCTGAACGGAGACCATTTTAAAAATCAGGGCTTAACGAACTTAGTAGAATACGACTACTTCGGCTGGCTCAACTCGGACCCCCATGTAAGTGCGTTGATTCCGGTTGCGATGGCCATTCAGGATGACCTTCGGGCCTATGACTTTAAATCCGCGCCTGCGGAAGACCTGTTTGGCGCTACCATGGCACAATTAGCCAAACGCTCCCAGCGCCTGCTTCTTGGGCAAGAATGGACGCCGGCCTGGTTGGCAGCCAAATTAGTGGAGCGAGTTTTTGCGGCTTTACCAGCAGGGGAGGCGCCAAAACTTATCGATATGTGTTGCGGCTCAGGCGCAATGGTGGTAGAAGCTGTAAAGCTTGCCAAAGCCCGCCTCGACGCCTCAGGCGTACCCGTGGATGCAGCTTACGTTTCCGAGTTAGCGCATTCCATTACCGGGTTTGACATTGACCCACTAGCAGTCATGCTATCGAAGGTAAGTTGGGTGGTGGCAGCCCGCGACCGATTAGAGCCTTTTGGTTCCTCCCAAGTCGTAATCCCTATTTATCACGCTGATTCCCTTTTTACCGCTACTCCACTTTCTAAAAACGTGGATAAAGAGTCGGGTACTAACCAGTATGCTCTCAACTTAGATGATAAGAAAGTAGGCCTGCCTAGCTTTCTAGTCTCGCCAGAGGCAAGAGCACTCTTCGATGCGATACTGAATGGTAGTTATGAAATGGCCATGGTAAGTGCGCGGGCACCATCTCCTATGTTTACTCCTGCTGAGCTGGCGGCGTTGCTTGCAATTTCAGAGAGAAGTTCCGGTATAGAGCTAAACACTAAAAACAAGGCGGCAGCTTTAAAATTCTGTGGAGAGCTTGTTTCCATTCTCGACGGCTTACAGCGAAGCGGACGTAACGGCATATGGGCTTTTATTCTGCGCAATAGCTACCGACCAGGCTTGGTTGCCGGTTTGTTTAATGGGTTGATCTCCAATCCGCCGTGGCTGGCACTCAGCAAAATTGCTGATAATCCTTATAAGAAAGCCCTACGTTCTCGGGCCGACCGTTACGGAATAAAGCCCCAGGGACCATCCCATTTACACATTGAGCTGGCTACAATCTTCTTACTACATGCAGTAGAGCGTTACCTGAAGGACGGCGCGGCTATTGGCTGTATTCTGCCAGAAACGGTATTAAGTGGAGACCATCACGAACCCTTTAGAACTGGAGCCTTTCTCACGAGTGCAAAACCTGTACAAATGGGACTAGACGAGGTATGGAGAATAGAGCGGGGCACATTCAAAAATGAAGCAATCATTTTCTTTGGTAAGAAGGAAGCGAGGTCTTCGTTTGTTACCGGGCCGATTCCTGGAAATCAAGTTGCTCCGCATGGGTTAACGCCCATCCAATTTAATCAAATAACCCAAGGGAATCGGGTAGCATGGAGTGACCGAGTGCCAGTCAGTAGCAGTTCGCCAGCAAGCAGCTCGGTTAGTAGCCTGCCAACTGTCTACTATCGACCTGCGATATTCCGGCAGGGAGCAGATATCATGCCTCGCACGCTCATTTTCCATGAGGCCACTCCAGTAAATAACCAGTGGGCACTTGGCCCAATTGACAGAAACAGCAGTTCAAACCGGTACTTGGTTAATGGAGCTAAGCTCCACAAGGCATTTAGTCTACCATCCAGCATGGTGCCAGGTCAGTATGTTTTTGATGTTTTGATGTCAAATCATTTAACAGCATTTGACATTGTTGAACCAGCCAAGGGCCTGCTTCCAATTGTAAGAAACCGGGCAGGCAATTGGGAGCCAGAAACCCCAACGATGCTTGCTACCCAGGGAGCAGCAAGGCAGGCATTCGGCCGGATATTTGCCGCCGTGGGCCCCACAACCACTTCTACGGAGTTCTTTAAAAAGCTTGATACCAACCTGCGTAAATTATCAACTCAGCTGATTCCTTCCAGTGGTTGGTTAGTTATTATGGGTGCCGGTGGCGATTTGCCTTGTGCTGCCTACACGGACATTACAGTCTTTGATACCACCAAATTAATAATTGACCAGACACTTTACTGGTCAGTTGTTTCTAGTGAGGACGAAGCAGTGTACTTAACAGGTTTGCTCAATAGTGAAGCCCTTAATGGAATCATAAAGGATTTTCAAGCGCGAGGCCAATGGGGTAGTCGCCATGTGCATACTTTGCCCATAGGAGTTACGCCGCAATATGATGCGACTAATGCAGTACATACCGAAGTGGTAAACAAGACACGTGTCCTTCTACAACAATGGAAAAATCTTAAAGCAACTGATGCCACTATTGCCCAGTTACTTGACCCCAACCAAAGACTTCCGCAAAGACGTAGTTCGCTGAGAGTCAAAATTACAGCTTTACCTAGCTATAGTAGCTATGCCTTTGCTTGTCGCTCACTTTATGGAGTGTAATTTCTTGGGTTATGATAGTTAGTGCTTTTCGTACGCAAAATCCGTGTAATTTGTCCTCTCGGTGAAAGCATATTTTGTATTCGGTAGAGTTTTTAGTTTGAAGCTTTGAACGCACTAAGAAGCGTAAAATAACAACTAAATAGTACTGGCATGGCTAGAGCAACCCTGATTTCTGACAGAGGTAACGAGAGAGATTACCAAATTCGTGATGGTAGAATAATCACACTAGTTTACGATGACTGGGATTACTCTATAAGGTTTAAAGAAAACAATCAATATATCGGTGATGAATTTAGGTTTATTGACGAAGATGTTGATGAGGATGGTATTGGCAATGGTGAAAGCTATCTGCTTGCGCGTATGTATTCGCCCGTTCCTAAATCAGGCTTAGGGAGAGAAGCAGTAAAATTCTTCATTGATATGACAGGTGCTAGAATTTACGCACGCCCGAATGACGGGCAAACAAGAGATGATGGAAGTCATTTGACAGAGGACGCACCTGGTTTTGTGGAAAGGATGCGGGGCGAACATTTAATTCAATGACTAAAAGCATGTCGCAATTATAGATTGTGTTTATGCGGTGCTCGCTACAGTGAGTAGAGAGATCCAATGAGCACATTAGGGTATTTTAGCTTTAAAGGGTAAATGCAGGCTAACAAGCTCATTATTATAAGATTGTTAGCCTGCATTTACCGATTTATGAGAGAGCCCACTATAGGGGTTTATACACCCGATTGTTAGTTAAATTCAATCCCAAAAAGGCCACCACCAGGTTCATCAGTCAACAGTGGGGGTACGATATAGGCCTCTAAGGGGAAGTTAGTGACCCTTTCTTTCGGAATCTGGTCTGAGTTTAAGGTTACAATATATTGAAAGCCAATCTGATCAGCCAGCTTAGCGCCATATTCTAAGGCTCTCTCTTTCTGCCGTTCGTCAATAGGGTCAAATAGGCTGCTGTCGTGTATCAAAAAACCAGGGGAAATTCCACGCCTTGTAGCCATTCGCATAAGCATCATGTCAAAGCAAAAAATCTGTGCGTTGTTAACCCCTTGGCTTTTCATTCCTTGAATGGTCACCTCAAAATTGGGTCCTGTTTCACTTGGATAGATATTGAGGTTACCTGCATTCTCATACAGAGCTCGCGAAGCTTCCTCAAATGCTAAAATTGCGTCTTTTAGTAACTGTTCGTTCTCGATAAAGTCACGCTGTAAGCGTAAGTACAGGCGCTGCTGATCAATCTTAAACTGTGCAACACGCTCTGCTACTTCGTGTAAAATAGACTGCTGTTGCTTTATCTGTTCTGCCCTGGCCTCTGCTCTACTCAATTCGCTCTGCAGCTTGGAGTAATGCTGTAAGGCGCCATGTGTTTTTAAAAGTGTCATGACTTCGGTTCGCCTCTCATCAAGTTGAAGCATTTTTCGTAGCCTAGTTTCAACATTTAGGCGAGCTTGGGTCAACTCTTCCTCCAGATACATTTTGCGGTTGCGCACTACCGATTCGTGAAACTTGCGCACCTCTTCAAATCGCTGCAATGCTACTCCTGGTAAAGACACACCTGCCTCTAAGTACATTCGGTGCACATCATCAAGCTGTGGGGCCAGCTCCGAGCTTAGCGAAACTTCCAAATCATGGATGTATAGACTGTCTTGAGCATTCTCGTCTGCTAGCTTGTTTATCTCACGGGTGAGAGAATTGGCCTCCTTCTCGCGCTCAGCGTAATCGGGAAGCATTCTAAAGCTGCGAACAGCTTCTGTCATTCTGTTGACATCTTCCTGGACCAACACAGATTGAGTAAGCAGTTGCTTCGGATCACCAGTAAGCCCCTCTAAAAGACCATCCTGTGCAGCTTTTTGCAGCTTCTTGGTATTCTCCGTAGACTGCCTAAGCTGTTCACGTTCTACACTGATGCGCCAATCCAATCCCAGTAGATAGGATAGAGCTACCCTAGTGTCAGCTGGGCTTTGTTTACTTGACTGTTGCTGTGGGTAAAGGAATGCTCCGCTACTTGCTCGGCGAGCGAAGTAATTGAAGAGCATGCCAAATTTAGGCCCAAACTTTTCTGGTTTTTCTGGCAGTTGGAAGATGATTCTCCCCAAATCGGATTCCCATTTCGCACTGGAAACAGTCGCTTCCCATCCTCCATCCAATGCATCAACGGGCCAATCATTAAGAGCTTTGGATCCGTCAACTTGTGTCAAATGTATCTTGCCAAAATTCCCACCCGAACGGGTAACGCGAACACGTACTCCTTTGAGGTCAAATTCTATCCCAAAACTATGGTCCTTCAACTCAGGCTTGCGGAATAGAGAACTAGGGTCTCCTTCTTTACCAAGCGCAAAATGAATCAATAGCACAATGCTAGATTTGCCAGCCTTATTGCGAGTTTGCCCAGCCCCTGACGCTTCGCCTTTATCAGCTATGATAATGTTTAAGCCTGAGCGGAAAGCAAAAGGCTTGAAACTAGGTAACGAGCTGAAAATAGAATAAATCATGCAGTGGTTGTTCGGGCAATTCGCTCGTTTGCGAAATGAATGGTGCCCATGGCTGATAAAAGATCAAGAGCAAGCACAAACCAGTCAAAGGAGATAGAATTATACTGAGATGAGTCGTGCTTGATGTCGGTCCAAAGTCGTGAAACTGATTTGGGTTCTTGTAGGTGCATAAGTAGTCGCGCACCAATAGTGAGCAAGGCGCGCTCGGTTGGAAGGTGTTTAGTAGGTAGAATCATGCCCCTTGCAAGGTTGGCTCACTGCTAAGCGGCTCAAAAATGTCACAACGCTCGAAGAAATAGGCTAAAATGGCTAACGCCGCGGCCTCTGATGAGTGTTGATGTTGTTTAATCAGGTTGAAGAGAGCACTATAAATCGCATCAGGACCAATGCGAGACTCTTTCAATCGTATGTATTCGTTTCTGAGTACTTTGGCAACTCGGTTGCCGAGCTCTGGATCAAATCGGTGAGTTCCAAAAAAATCGCCAACCCGAGGGGCAAGTCCCATCCCCATTCGCACAAGGTTCCGGCTGTTTGAGTTCAGGCTATTTGCCTCTAACTTTCCTGGGGGTACTTCATGTATGTGAGCAGGTTGTTCAGGAAGCGAGTGTGTTAGCTGTTCTAAAACATGCTTAATTTCCTCAAATGTGATTTGAGATGGCCGCGTAGGTTTGTAGGGCAATCCTAGTACCGCGATAATGTCTTCTTCATCGAGGCTAAACAGCTTCTTTGAAAGGTCAATAGGGCTGAACGGTGTAAGCTTTATAGGGCTGTGCTTCTTTTCTAGAGCAAATATTGTCTGCTGTATATGAGGCCCTAAACCATCAAAAGCATTGTGTACAAAAGACCATTTATCGAAGTCTGAACCCCAGTGAGGTAGTGCACCCAGGAAGTCTTCTTCAATCTTCTTGATAGCTTGCGCCGCGTTCATCTCATTCGGGGCATAGACTTGATACAGATGACGCTCTGACTTTAAAAAACCATCATTCTTTTTATCTCCTAGGTTGCCCCACGGCCGCGTTTTCATGAAATCCTCTGGATGGGCCCGTTGCATTACATCTGAGAAAAGCGCTTGGTATACATCGCCCTTGCCTTCGTAAACGCGAAGTCTAAACCGCATTTCATACATTTCACGGGTTTCAGGATGCATCAAGCTAAGGGGTCTTGATTATGTTTTTATAAGTCAGTTACTAGCTTCTCGCAAGCTACGAACCTGCGCGACAGATGAGAAGCAGCCTATAGGTTTTATAAGCCTAGTTCCTTGGCAGCATTATGCTGCTGGACGTTATCAAGTCGCGTATATCGTCGAATCATGGCACTGGTCTTGTGCTTGGTTTGGTTCATGATTTTGCTGTCATCGGCCCCATTTAGCTTGGCCACTGTCACAAAGGAAGCTCGCAGTGAGTGAGCAGTGTAGCTCGGACCTAGATAACGCTGCACTAACGTATTGATGGTCTGGTCTGAGAGGCGGTTGGTGGTGAGTCGGTTGCCTTTGCGCAACATAACGAACACAGGTCCTTCGTTGCGTTCCAGTTGCTCCAACCAAGCCTTCAAGGAGCGAATAGGGCAAACCGCCGGCTCGGGAGAATAGAAAATGGCCTTCTCTTCATAGTCACCTAACTGGTTGGTTTTGCTCTTGCCCAGCGAAACGACGAGACATTCCTCAGTAAAGCGCAAATCTTGCACGTTCAGGGCGGTCAATTCCGAGCGGCGGAACGCCCCCGTAAATCCGAGCAGCAGAATGGCCCGGTCCCGCAGTCCGGTCAGCGTCTGCACATCCAGGCTGCGCACCAGCTGCTTGAGCTGCACCAGCGAAAATGCCGGCGCCTGTTTCTGACGCACCCCATGAACCCGTCGCACACCATCCATGAAAATCTTGAACTGCTTGTCGTCTGTAGGCGAGTGGACGCCACGCACCGCGTGCGCTTTGCTGATGGCCGCGCAGTGCTGCTCCAGAGTGCCAACCTTTTTGCCGGATTCGGCCAAATGGGTGCAAAAACCAACCAACGCATCGACGGGCGCCGGCAGTGCCGAGAACCCGTGCTCGGTGCACCAAGCGCTAAAGCGCTTCAAGTGGGCGCCGTATGCCCGGGCCGTATTCGGGGCGCCGGTAAGTCCGGCCTCGACATAGCGAGCGGCCGCTCCGGTGTGGTGCGACAGCCCGTGCCTAATAGGATTCACCGTTAGTGCGTCTACCTTTTCCATGCAGCCTATATAAGGTATCGTTGCCCAGTTTTGAGTTGGGCCGGCAAGATAGCGGATAGGTAGTGATAAGACTTACTAATCGATACCTATTGTCTAAAGAAAAAGGCTACTGGCAAGAGTACCCATTTAGGTATCATAAGTAAGAGTTGGCCGGATCAACATAAAACTAACTTGTTACTACATTTACCGACCGCCTTTTTACTTTTTCTCTTTGCTTTCCGTCTATGGCTAAACTTTACTTTATACAGTTTTTGCTTCTTATAAGTGGCCCTGCACTGGCTCAGAAGTCCAAAACTACCGTGCCCTTACCACCAACCGACACAGTTTACTTTGACCATGATTGGGAGCGCACTGATATTCCACAAGACCGAGTCTATGCCCGCATTGCGCGGCATGGTTCTGATGGGCTCACCGTCGGCACTGTAAGAGATTACTTCTATCCATCCTGGAAGAAGCAATTCGAGGGCAAACTGCTAGGTGAAGCACCTGACGTTGCCTCCGGACTTTGTGCGGCGTGGTACGAGAATGGCAAGCCTCACTTCACCGGTACCTATATAAAGGGTGCTCCGCAGGGCGACTACCGGGAATGGCGAGAGGACGGGCGTGAGATTAAGATAAAGCTTAAGTGGCAGGAAGCACTTGCCTTGTCGACAGCAAAACTTCATTCTTATTACAACTCGGGCAGTTCACGGGTAATGGTTCCGGTACCGTTGCCTCCTGGTACCGTTGGTGTGGTATACAAAATTGATATCCGGGATGAAGGTCAGCCACCGATTACCTGGAGTACTGCAATCACCTTGGCTGCAGCCTACGCAGCGGCGCCAGTAACTGGAGGTGCAAGTCTGCTACTTACAGCAGGAGCGAAAGCGTTAGCTTCTGAAGCCCAGCAGACACCACCTGAGGTCAGTACCAAATGCCGGTTTTTCGTTACTGATGATACTCAACAGACTGTGCCATTCATGGCACCTGCAACGAAAGGACAAATGCCTGCTGCTGAGCATTGCTTTCGAACCGCTGTGAATGTCACCCAAGAGTCCAGGTCATTTGCGGTAGCTCCTGGCACAAACCAGATATATATCTGTGTGCAAAATGATAATTCACGTACTGCCGCAAAGCTCAGTATATCAGTTAATGCGCTAGTCAAGAGCCGGGAGTAGAAACCAAGCCGCAATAAAGCAGAGTAAAGAAATAAGTTTACTCGTTTATCACCGGGTCAGTTTCGATAAGAGCTTGGCTCATTCTTTTCAGGCTCCTGTTTAACGTTTCTATAAATGGACGACTTTCACTACACCCCTCCCCTTGCTGAGCGCCTTCCCCTAAAGCTGACCGTTGAGGAAGACACGACTACCGTCGCTAGCTTAGCAGCACGTCCATGGGTCGACGAAGAGCTTCGCGCCTCCTTGCACCGAGCGAACATAGTCTTTGTGCAATGGGAATCATTCCGCGATATTGACCGGCCAGTGTTTCCGACGCATACCGCGGAGCTGTTCCATTATTTTCAAGAAAATACCCCGCCAGATATCCAAAGCGAAGTCGCTGTGCGTGATGAAGACTTTAGCGAAGTCTCTTTGCATGCGGACTTGGTTTGGCTGCCAGACATCCTAATACCGGTGGGTACTCTGGTGGTGCTACCCGTCGTAGTCAACTTGATTTCCGAGTGGTTGAAGCAGCGCCTATTAGACCGTCATGCGCGAACCGATGCCAAACTGCAAGTCATAATAGAATCTCCTGATGGGGGCTCAAAGCGTCTGATTTACGAAGGTCCGGCGGACGAATTGTGGCGAATTACAAATTTTGCGCAACAAGTGGCAAGCGACGATGCTACCGCACTCGCTCCTGTACCATCGGTGCCAAAATCGTTGGAAAAGCCAGCCGATACGGCTTCAGATAAGCAATGACTGATTCAGAAACGCTGATCTCCGATCACCCTCTGCTAGCGCGTCCCCGATCTTTACTGGCCGACTACAAACGCACCACTCCGCAGCACGCGACACTGCTCCGCGAACTTATGCCGTGCCTCGCCTCGATTAAACGTACCGCTGTTACTGACGGAGACCAGCACCTAGCCAAGGCGGTTTGGTGTTTGGAAACAGTAGCTGCGATTCAACGAGGGTATTTGCGGGCTTTTGCGCTCTTAAAGAAAGCGCGGTTCTATGCCGCCTGGCGTGAGCTAGAGACCATCGAGCTTACGCTTCGCGCGTTGGCCCAACATTTTACCCCGTTTGATGAGTCGTACGGCTTAGCCTTTATCCGGACCACTACGGCACGTTGGCAGTCGCTTTATCCCTATGCCGTATTCGCGAGCCCCGAAATCTGGAAGCGGGAAGTACGGTGCGGGCTTTGTGACGCGGTAATATCTCTGCGCAAGGGGTGTGGACACCAACCTGGGGAAATTTACGACGGCGAGCGTTGCTTTCGTAGAGTCACCAGAGCGGACGTGCTTGCAATAGCCATTGTTCACAATCCGGTCCAGAAGTATTCGGTGCTGTTTACTTCTGACCCCGCCGCGAGTGGCGGAAAACCGAATAAAGAAGCCTACCCTTTGCTGCAGTATGTCATCAAAGGTCTATCATCGCCATGGAATGAATGGAAGATAGAACGAACAACAATCCGTCATCCCCATGTCCGCTATAGAGATGCTGACCCCAACGAGGCATGTCCATGCGTAAACCCACAGGGAAGCTACGCGCAATGTTGCCTGCCACAAGAAGGCGTGCTACGCCCTCATGTGGTCGTTCAGTTCTCTGTACCGCCGCCCTCGAAGTTCTTAAAGCGTGTTTATACTTGATTTAAGCCATAGGCCGAAGAGCAATTTAGTCTTGGCATTTAGTATAATATGCCCCATAGCAACAAGGCCACTGGTTTTCTAAACATGTTGTGCAAACGCAACAAATAGGTTACATTCGGTTATATTTGTTGCGTCTGTATAACATGAACTGGTACGCTATTTCCGATTTAGCCATCCTGCGGGAACTGGGCAGCAGCCTGCGTCAGGTGCGCCTCAACCGCAACCAGTCCCAGCAGGCGGTAGCCGATGCGGCTGGCATTGACCGGGCAACCCTGAGCCAGGTTGAGCACGGCCGGCCCACTTCCTTGCTGACCTTTGTGCAGCTGCTGCGCACGCTCGAACAACTCGATTTGCTGGAGGTCTTCTTGACCAAGGCCGAAATCAGCCCCAGGCTATAGCTCGCTTGGCTAAGAAACAGCGCCGCAACGCTTCCCCTTCATCACCCACTCCGCCACCCGCCCCATCTGAATGGTAGACCTTGCGCTTGTTCGCTTGTGGGGCCAACTCGTCGGGGCCGTACGCTGGCGCTGGACCAGCCAGCACCAAATGTCGGTGAACGGCAAGCATGACGGCTTCACCCGGGCCGACCTCAAGGCCGTAGCCCGGGAGATGAACATCCACGGGGCCGACGACCTCGTGGCCGAGGTGCTGGCATAGGTGGCGCGGTGGCCAGAGTTTGCCGCCGCCGCAGGTATGAGTGACGAGCGAACGGCCGCTATCAGCGCGGCGCACCGACACTTGACTTGACTAGAAACGGATAGTGGCAACCACTAAATAGTCACGAAGTGAATCCATTCTTAGAAAATGAATCTTGAATAATTCGCCTTATGGAGTTAACAACTGCAACTGCGCTAGTAACAACAGCTATTGGTGTATTGGATTATATTGGTTTAAATCCAATCAAGCTAACAGGGCGTGAAATCGGTAAGCAGAGCACCGATTACGTTAAGAAACTGATTGCGAATCCTTCTTATAAAGCACAACTCACGAAGATTATTCAGCGCCTGTTGGACGAGTGCCACCAGGAATATGGAGTTAGTCCGCTGGATACCCAGTTTAGATTCTTTCAATTTCCTGCCTTCTGGGAGATTGTGCTAACGTATCAGCTTTTTGGGGAAGACCCTCAATTATCGCCCGATGATTTTGCTGGGTCCGTACAACTTATCCGACCAACCCAGCGGGAGCTAGATGACTTTGTCGGGCGTTTAATGACTGCGATAAAGGAAGATAAGGAACTGAAAAAGCGGTTTGTTGAAGAAAACTATAAGGAAGCAGCTCTACGCTTTGCGTTAACGGGCACCCAACAGTTGGCTGAATTGATAGCACGGCCTGACGCAGTAAGCTCCGGCATCGTGAATGCTGTGCTGGACAGCGTCGAGCGAGAAGAGCTGGCAAATTATCGACCTTATTCAGCCTTACGTCAACTCCAGCGCCTACAATCGGTCGTAAGCCGTCAGTTAGCAGCGGATTTGCCACTGCAAGCAAGGTTGAACTATTTATTGGGCAAAACCCACCAGGAAATTGCCGAAACGGACCAAGCTGATAAGTTTTTCATCCAGGCATACGCGTTACACCCAATTACAATACTTTATGCCGAGCAGGCCGCCCGCGCCTATTTTAGTCAAAACTTAATGGCTGAGGCAGCTGCAACTGCCTCAGCCATTAAGGTCATGCACCCGTTAAACCCCATCGCTGCGGCCGTGCTGTTATCACTAGATAACCCTACAGATTTTGAAGCGCGTTTAGCGGAAGTACCTCAGCTAATTGCGCAGGACGAACAGTTTAAAACGACGACGTTACACCTAATGGCTGGTAAGGCCACTGCTGGTTCTGATTTGGCTGAAGTATTGTTGCGGAAGGACCTAAGCCCTTATCGTCCTAGCAAACAACTCACGCCGGAAAATCGGCGTTTTCAAATCGTGTTAGCGCTGTTCGTGATTGAGCGGGCACTGAAGCAAATTTCACCGATAATAACCATTGATGAACCTCATGTACCGCTTCGGGACGAGGCAGTGAGTGCTGCATATGAGGTAATAAAGCAGTTTACTGATTTACTACAGCCCACCGAAAAGGCTGCCTTTCTTACACATCACTACTATGTTAGAGGCTTAACTAGGTGGCTGCTTAACGGTGATATAGAAGATTACGCCGAACTACGTCGTCGCTTTAGCGCACTATCGGCGGAAGAGCGGCAGCGCTATGGCCATCAACTCGTTTTTGCGCTGTACCAAGCAGCAGAATACGAAGAAGCTCTGAAGATTATTAATCAGATTGATACTAGCAAGCTGCCCGAGCTAGGGTTTATGCGGTACACCGTGCTGCGAAAGCTTCAGCGGCCTCGTGCCGAAGTTCGCGTTGCATTGGGGCAGCACATAAAGGAATTGCAACGGATTGACGACGTCACATTTTATCGAGCACTTATCTACTTAGAGCACTGTGAAACAAACGCAGAGCAGTTGGCTATTGTCGAAGAAATTCTCCAACGCGAGCAAGTAAAGCCGGGCTTAGCAGCCACACTTTTGCAAGCACATGCGCGGGTAGCTGCGCCCGAACACCGAGAGGAGGCCATTGAGCTGCTACAAAAAGCTGCAGACTTACTGCAGCCAACCACCGATGCTGTCTATAGACAGGAGGTGGCCAACCTTTATCACGCACTGAAAGAATACGAGTTAGCTGGGGTAGTGCTGGAAGGATGGCCTGGGTTCCCGCATGCACTAGACAAAGGTGCTGAGTGGCTGCGCTTGAGTATTCAGTACCATCGGCGTAGTGACAGTGCCGAGTTGCGCGAAGGCCTGAGGGCGTGGCGGCAACAGCACGGAATTCACTCAGAATTTTGCATCTGGGAAATCCAATTAGCTGAGATGCTACGCGATTGGGAGCGGATGTTGGAAGTGGTAGCAGCTGCAAAAGGTCATATTTCAGATGTTTCGGGACTACGTTGGGCAAAACTAGTGGCCTTAAATAAGCTGCAGCGTAAACCGGAACTGGAAACCGAATTGCGAGAGATTGTGTCAGAACCGACCAGCGTTGAGCGGCGGCATGTGTTTAAGGTTGCTGAGTTGGCTGCCCGCATAGGCCACCTAGATTGGGGTCTTGAGTTGGTTTATCCGCTGGCCAGCAATAAAGACGACAAAGTAGCCCGTGGGCATTTCTTTCATCTTATGCTGGGCCAGCGGCAGGAAGAATCCCTGATGGAATATGCTCAAGCTCAAGTAGGTACTGCCCTGAAGTACAGTGTTGACGGCATTGTTCAGCCTAGACTGGCACTAACTGCGGCAATAGTTGATGGTGGACTAAATCCCCTGGCTGACGAACTCCTCGGCAAAACAAAGGGCCACAAATACCCAATGACCCACCCGGCCACGGGACGGCCAATAACGGTGGAGATTTTGGAGATTACTGATGTCTACGATGGCTTGATGCGGGAGATATTTGAAGATGGGGGCCAGAAAGATGCTACCCTTCCATTTGAGGCTATGGATATCGAAGGGCCTGAAATTGAGCATATTCATGCAGCGCTTAGCAAATTAGCGGGCGCTGAAGGGGCCGCGCGGCAAATTCGGACACAGCAACTTTTGGCTGAGTACGAAACTGGTGAAAGCACATTCTCGACGCTTACCGCAGCTCTGTTTGATGGTGATGGCTTAAATACCTGGCATACCCTCACGGCACAAAGCCAGACGGGCGTTCCTGGTGTTATGGTGCCGCCCCGAAGTGTATTCGATGCCGTATCGATATCCAGCGACCAGCAATATATCCTAGACTGGACTTCGCTTTCCTTACTCTATCAACTGAGTCAAGAATTTGAAGTTACTCCACCGCAAAGACTGGGAATTTCACTCTAT
Source organism: Hymenobacter cellulosilyticus (assembly GCF_022919215.1). Classification (NCBI taxonomy): domain Bacteria; kingdom Pseudomonadati; phylum Bacteroidota; class Cytophagia; order Cytophagales; family Hymenobacteraceae; genus Hymenobacter; species Hymenobacter cellulosilyticus. Next base: position 32,959 of record NZ_CP095047.1, read on the forward strand.
ATCGTAGAATTCCTCGAGGATAGGCTTCAAAAGCAGCAGAGTGCCAAACCCGTTGAAACCACCGCTGAAGTAATTGGGACGAGCGTTCGGGCTCATGTGTACCCGGTTAGCATGCATGATAGACAGATTGCTTATATACAAAGCCTGCTGGTTTGGATTAAAGCGCACTGCGAAACACGTGTGGTGGTAGAAAAGCTAGATGTGTTGCGACAGGCAACGTTGAGCGAAGGGCATCACCAGGAGCACATGCAGTATATAATCGACACAGCTTTTCTGGCGGCACCCATCAATACGCTGCTGGTTTCAGACGATACAACCTTCCTTCAGTTTTCTCTGCGTTCGGGGAATACCATTAGCTCAGAAGCATTTCTAGCAGCTTATTTTCCGGATCAGTTTCAGAAGCAATTGTTGCCTAAAATGCTAGATCTACATTACGTGGGCTTAACAATTGACAAAGATACTTTGCTTCGTGAGTTTAAGCAGGCTGGGGGAGCTTTACTGGTCGAGCACTGCAATGCCTCAAAAGCCTTCCCCGACAAGTGGTTTCGCACCCGGACACGATGCAAGAAATTACACTGTTTCTGCGTGAAGTCTATTTGCTCCCTACTCTAATGCCTGAGCAGCGGAGCCGGGCAGCTAGCTTGGTGTTATCAACTTGCCTCACCCACTTGACGCTGTCACCAAAACTAAAGACGCTGATTCAAATGATGCTTAATCTGAAATTTAATTTACTGCCTATGCAGCTGCGGGCAGTTACATCTGATTTTGAACAAGCATGGCAGATTAGCTTGAATTCCAGGAATGCATAAAACTTAAACAGCGTGTGAGGTAGCTGCAAATCCGCGATGTACAGACAGCTAGTCTTACATTTCTGCTATAAGTGTGCTTGAGTAAAGGATGGTGGCGCTCGTGAGGAATATAAGGACTGCGCAGCGTCTTATTTGAAGGTCCGCGCCTTGAGCAGGTCGGCATTGCCCAGCTTGAGCTTGAGGTTGCGCCCGCCGCCTTTCTCGTAGATTTCGATGATGAGCTGCTTCTGTTCGGGGATGGTAAACTTCTTGAAGATGTAGACCTGATGAAGCTGGCCCTTGGCGTCAATCTTTTTCAGCCCGCCGTTGAACACGTAAATGGGCGCAATCTCCAGCGCCTGTTCGGCGGTACGCTTGGCCACCTGCTTGTCCTGGATGTAGAATTTAACGAAATCCACGTCGTAGGTCACGTTTGACTTATTGGCGATGTGCAAGGGGAAAAACAGGGTTTCCTGCTTGTACCCCACATTGCCGGCGCGCACGCTAAGCTGGTTAGCACTCTCGCTGGCCGCTGAGCCGCCGGCTGCCAGGGCCTGCCGGGAATAGGCATCCAGATTGCCCTGCGGGATAGGTGAGTTCGACAGAATGGCCGCTCCCTGAGGCGATGAAGTGGACCCGGCAGCCCCCAGATCGAGGCTGAGTACCTTCGGGTCGTGCTGGTAGTTCACCACGAAGGAGTAAAGCTTGCCGTCCGATGTCAGCACAGTCATATTGGACTCAGGGAAACCCGCCGAGGCTGCCTTCACACGCACAATGTTCTCCGCGCCCGTGGCTTTGGCAGCAATCAGCCCTGAGCTGCCCAGGTCGACGTAGGTGACCGGGAAGGGAAAGACCAAGTGGGTGGTTTTCTGGTCGCTGATGTAGAGCGGATACGTCGGTAGCTTGTTGGCTTCAGAGTACTGCAACATGCGGGCTGCCGAGGTTTGGGCCAGAGCTGGAGCGCCGCCCAGGGCCAATACCAGAACACCAATAGCAAAAAGAGAGATTTTCATGAAGGTGGGTGGGGTTATTCCTTGTCTACTTTGAGCATCACATTGTACCCGGCCTTGAGGCGGACCTTGACCAGGCGGATTTTCTTCTGGCCGATGCCTTTGACCGCGCTTATGGCCACGCCGGCGGCCGCCATGGCCGGCTCGGCGCTCATCGTCATCATATCGGCCGCGCCCAGTCCTTCCGCGCCCGCCTGCTTGGCTGCGTCGCGGGTGATGGCGCCCGGAATGTGCAGACCTTCCAGGCCATCCACGTCATACACTTCCAGGGCGGCCGGAAAGACGCTGTTGCCGGATTTGAGCGTCTCAATAACAATGCTCAGGCGTTCCCCGGCCAGGCTGCACTTGCCGTAGATGAAGGTGTTGGCCGGCAGCTGGTGGCCGTTAATGACGGCCGACTCCGTGAGCCGCATTTTCACCAGCGAGCCGCTGACAACTTCCTGTGATTCGTGGATGACGGCCGGCAGGGTGTTGGCGTCCCCGCTCGCCCCGGTTTCCGTGTCAAATCCCTGAAACGATGCCGTACGCCGACGCCTTGGGCCGTTGGAGCCCAAGCGCGATACGACGGCATCATCGTCAATCGCGCGGAGCCTGGTCGAGGGCTTCTTCTTTTTAGGGGTTGCTGCCACTGCCCGCGGGGCAGCTGCACCCGCGCTGCTGGATTGGGTTAGTAGTGCGGCCATCTGCGCCTGGGCCCGGGCCTCGGATAGCTCCCGCTCGTGCTCCGAGCGCATGAGCTGCATTTGCTCTTCCGGGGTGAGAGCCCCGGGTTGGGTAGCCGGCTGCGCCGTTGTGTTGGTGGCTCCTCCGTTGAGCTGGGCCTGCTGCGCGGCAATGAGCTGCTGCTGCGCCTCGGCTACGGACCGGTCCACCGACCCATTGGGCCCGGGTCTGCCGTCGACGCCCACGGCATACGAAAGCCCGTTGCTTGTGGCAGTATCGACGCGGGCGTCCACCAGGCCCCGGTTGCGTAGGGTATCCACGGGACTTGCATAGGCCTCCAGCTTGCTTGATGTGATGGAAGCCTGCTCGGCCTTGGGCAGGTTGGTGTTGAAGCCTGACTCGGTGTTTTGCGCTTGCGCCGGCGTGCCGGTGCCGCCCCCGCCCAGGTAGAACATCACGGCCAGAAAGGGCACCCCCACCACGGGCAGGAAGGTGGCCATCTTGCGGGTCCGGTAAAATTGCGCGTCACGCGGGGTGCTGGTTGCCGTTGCCATACAGAAGGAGAGTTAGCGGGGAAGCGTGCTGAGGTCCTCGTTCTTGAGCACGCGCCAATTTTCCATCAGGAAGCCGTGGGGGTTGTTTTCCGAGCGCGTCACGTCCCGCAGCGAGCACTCGGAAAGGAAGTTGCGGGTGGTGACGGAGGTCGCCCGGATGACCCGCTGATGCCCGTAGCATCGTGCTGCCAAGGGCCGGGAGTTGGTGATGACCACGCTGTCCACGCTCATCTCCAGGCTGATGTTGGCGGCAATCAGGTCGTTGTAAAAGCCCTTCTCCTTGAAGTTCTCATACTGCCGCTTGGCGGAGTTGTCGGCCAGGTACAAGGCCTTGTCGACGTTGCTGTCAATGGCTTTCTGGTCGGGGTCGAGCGTGAAAAACAACTCGTGAAAGCGGGTGACGTGACTGCGGGCCTCCACCGGCCGGTTGGCCCGCGCGTCCCGGGCGCCGGCGGTGAGCAGCTGTCCGCCTTCCAGGACGTAGATGCGCTGCGCCGCGGCGTTGGTGGTTTGGAATGCGAAGTAGGCGATGGTGCCGGCCAGCAGCAGCACGGCCAGGATGAAGACCAGCGCCAGGGTTTTGACCTGCTGGAAGGCCGAATCAATGGTTTTCAGGGATGCGAACATGAGCGTCGGAATAGGTGGGAGAAAAGGAGCGCGAGCGGGTTAGCTCCGCATGCGGTTGATGCGCTCCCGCATGGCCGCGCCGGCCCGGTGGCCCAGAGACTCACCCCGGGTCATGTTGGCGGTGCCGGCCATTCCGGCCAGACCTTGGCCCGCGCCTACCGCGCTTCCCAGGGCATCCGCCCCGGTCCGTAGGCCCGCTCCGCCCATTGCTCCGGTTACCCCGGCGGTGGTGGCAGTGGCAGTGGTGATGAAACGCGTGGCGGCCCGCCCGATGTCGGAGCCGTCAAGGAGCATATCCGCCGCTTTGGGCACAAACAGATAGCCGGCAATGGCCAGCACGAGCATGCACAGGTAGGCGATGTCGGCCGACTCGACACTGCCGCCAGCCTGCAGCTGACGGATGTTCTCGTGGAGCATGGTCACCTGCACGTGGGCCAGCACCGCGGCGTAGATGTTCGCGACCGGTACCCAAAGCGAAATCGTGAGGAAGTAGCCAAACCATTTCATCAGCCCGCCCCCAAAGCCGGGGATGATGGCAATGCCGAAAGCCAGCGGGCCGGCCACGCTGAGCAGAACTAGCAGGAAGGTGGAGATAAGGCTGATGGCCAGCTTTGCGGCAAGAGCGCCCAGCTCCAGGATGGACTTGGTCCACTCCCGGAAGTTCTGGCCCACCGAGTACTGTACCTGGTTCATGGCTAGGCTGGCTTTGCGTCCAACATCGAGCGCCCCCAACTTGCCTAGTTCCCGCTCGTAATCTTCGTTGATTTGCATATCGGACTTGGCTTTGGCGTCGGCTGCTAATTGGTCACGCTGAGCCGTGAGGCGGTTTACTTCCGCTAGCTGGCCCATCCGTATATCATTAGTGCCGTGCGCTACGGCCGTTGTCAGGCCTCTTAGCGCCCCGCACAGCGGCACGAACAGCAGGATAGCTAGGCCGATAGCAAAGGGTCGGAGCAAGGGAAATAAATCGACAGGCTCAGCCCGAGCGATGTTGCCCCAAACCTGGCTGCTGATGTACAACAGGGCACCAATGCCCCAACGGCCCGGCCCAGGTTAATGAACAACGAGGTAAATGTGAGCATCTCCGTGTAAATGGCTTCGAGCTTTTGCTCATACACAGCCATGTTCAAATCAATAGCAGTAGGGTCCATTTAGAGAAGGGGATTAAACAAGCCAAGAGTGACCTATCTGTTGTTTAAGTAGTGCTCATTGTGAATGCCCGCCAACTGCCTTTCGCCTAAGGTGACGAGGTAGGCTTCTTTCTCAGCTATCTCCCCTACCAGAGAAACTTGCGCCGGGTCTTGGGCCTTATCAGGGTTCAGCTGGCCCAGGGCAGTAAGGTTTGCTTGGCTTCGTTCTATTAGCGAGGCGAATTGCTCTTTCGATTTCTTTTCGCGTTGCGGAGTTAGCTTTTCGTACCCTTTGAGCTGGCCGAGTTGAGCTTCGTACTCCTTTTGCTTGGCTAGCAATAACTCGTGTTGTTTGCGAATGGTGGTAACGCGAGGGTCCGGGTTGGCACTGGACGTAGGCGAGGCAACGGCCGTAGCGGAAGTGGTAGCTGTACCGGTGGTGGAGTCCGAGCCGCAGCTGGCCACGGCCAGCCCGAGCACCAAGAGGAAGGTGGTTTTCATAACTCAGAAAGGGTAGGTGGAATGGGGACGAGCTGGCTTCTTAGCGGGCCGTCATTATGGCATTCATGGCCTGGCGGTCCTGCAGCTCCTGGGCATGCTGCTGCGCGATGGCTCGGCACTTATTGCTGAAGTAGTTCATCAGGTGGTGTTGCCGGGCGATGCGGTCGGCGATGTTGTCGATGAACTCAATCCGCTCCGGGTCCGTCATCTTCGCCTTGCCCACGCTGAGCACCCCGGCCAGTTCGCTCAGCAGACCGATGTTCTCCTGCAGGATGCCCTGGTACACGGTGGCGGCCTCGCTGAGCTGGGCCGGCGAGAGCTGCTTGGTGCGCAGCTCCGGGATGGCATTCGAAAACTCGCTAATCATCTCGCTTTGGTGGGTGTAGATTTCCCGCACCCGGCGGTAGTTGCGCACCCCGGCACTGATTTGCAGCAGACTGCTGTACCACTGGTCGTGCAGCTGCTGGGTTTTGTCGATGATGCCCTTGATCCTGCCGCTGACCACTTTCATGTCGCCTGCCAGCTTCTTGCCCTGCCCCAGCAGCGTGGTAGAAACGCCCTGGTGCACAACCTGCTTGCGGGACTGGCTCTCCGCAATCGGGGCCGAGATAACGGCTTGCGCGTAAGCCGGCGCAGCGAACAGGGCCAGGCCCAGCGCGAGAACGTTGATGCTTGCTTTCATAGGAGGGCGCGTAAAAAAGTGGTAGGGCTAGCGGGCCCCCATCAGGGCGTTGAGGGCCTGTATGTCCTGCGCTTTCTGCTCGGCCAGGTGCATCTGCACGAGGTTGCGCTGGGTGTAGTAGTTGATCAGGCCCAGCTGGTCGGATATCTTGACGTCCAGCTTGTCGATGAAGCGCATGCGTTCGGCGTCGGTCATTTTGAGCATGGCCGGGCTGACGATGGTTCGCAGGTCCTGGAGCGTGTTGGAGCTTTCCGTCAGCATCTTGGTATACACGCTGGTCATCAGCGAGAGCTGTTCCGGCTGCACGTAGGGTGACTGCCGCAGGGTCTCGATGGCCGTGGAGTAGGTCTGGATGATGCGCCCCTGCTTCTCGAACACCGACTGCACGCGCCGGTAGGTACGCACCGCGGAGCTGACCTGCAGCAGCCCGTCGTACCAGGTCTTGGCCAGCTGCAGGTTCTTTTCCGAGAAGACCTTGGTCAGCTCCTGCTCCTTCACGCCGGCTTTGACCAGCAAGTTGGCCGCTTTGGAGAGGCCCTTCATGGTGTTCTGCAGCCCGGTCTGCACGCCCGACTGCACTTCCAGCACGGGGGCGGTTACCACGAGCTGCGCGGCAGCGTTGGAGGCGCTGAGCGCCAGCATGGCCCCGCCCAGGAGGATGACTTTCGTTTTCATGCTTTTTCCCTTTTGTTGAAATCAGGCGCCCACCCCTTCCCGCAGCTCGGCGGCGAACAGCTTGATGGCCGTGGGCATGTCGCCGGTCTGGCGGAACTTCTCGAACAGCCGCACTTTCTCGGTTTCCTCGGTGGTGTAGGTCACGTACTCTTCCTTCGACACCTCAATGGCGTAGACCTTGGAGACGACCCCACCCAGGCTGATGAATACCTCGGTGTAGCGGCCTCGGGCGGCCTTGTTGTCGCGGTTGATGCTCAGCACCAAGTCCTTTTCCTTGGGCGTGAGCGAGAGCAGGGCCTGTATCTCATCGAAGCGGCCCAAGAACTTGCGCTGGTCGAGCAGAATCTTGCAGTCCGAGTTGTTGATGATGGCGTCCTTGACTAGCTCGTTGCCGATGATGTCGTCAATCTCCTGGGTCACCACGATGGCCTCGCCGAAGAACTTGCGCACCGTCTTGAAGAGGTACTTGATGTAGGCGGCCATGCCCGGCGTGGTCAGCGCTTTCCAGGCTTCCTCAATCAGAATCATCTTCCGCACCCCCTTGAGCTTGCGCATCTTGGAGATGAAGGTTTCCATGATGATGAGCGTGACCACCGGAAACAGGATGGGGTGGTCCTTGATGTTGTCGAGTTCGAAGACGATGAAGGGGGCCTGCACCAGGTCCAGCTCCTTTTCTGAATTGAGCAGGTAGTCGTACTCCCCGCCCCGGTAGTAGGGCCCGAGCACGTAGAGGAAGTTGTCGATGTCGAAGTCCTTTTCGCGCACCTTTTCCTCTTCCAGCACTCTTCGATACGTGGTTTTTACAAACTCGTAGAACGTGTTGAAACTGGGCTTGATATGCGCGTTGGCTTCGAGCATCACGTAATACAAACTCACGGCCGTGGACAGTGACACGTACTCGGACTGGCTCACCGTCTCGTCGTCTTTTTTCCAGAGCGCCTGCAGCAGCGTTTTGATGGATTCCTTCTTCTCGACGTCCAGCTTGCCCGAAATCAGGAAGGGGTTGAAGGCAATCGGGTCATCCTCCTCGTAGGTGAAGTACACCCCGCCCACCAGTTCGCAGAGGCCTTTGTAGGAGTTGCCGGTGTCGACCAGCAGCACGTGGGCGCCCTGCTCGTAGTACTGGCGCACCATGTGGTTGGTGAAAAACGACTTGCCCGAGCCCGAGGGGCCCAGCACGAACTTGTTGCGGTTGAAGATAATTTGCCGCTTCATGGGCTCGTCCGAGAGGTCCACCAGCACGGGCTTGCCGGTGAGCCGGTCGGAGAGCTTGACGCCCTTGGTGGCGCCCGTACTGCGGTAATTGGTTTCGCAGGCCCAGAAGCAGACGGCCTGCTCGATGAAGGTGTAGAAGGTTTCCTCGGAAGGGAAGTCGCCGGCGTTGCCCGGGATGCCGCCCCAGTAGAGCGCAGCGATGTCCACCGTGTTCTGCCGGGGCTTGCAGTTCATGGCGTTGAAGGCGGCATTCACGAGCTTGCGCACCTCACTCAGCGTGTCCTCCTTATGGGACCAGGTAAGCACGTTGCAGTGCACCCGCACCGGGCGGCGCTTGTGGGTTAGCAGTTCGTTGAGGAAGGCATTGTAGTACGCGTGGTTGATGGCGTTTTGCCGCGAGTAGAGCGAGAGCGAGTTGAGCCGGTCCTTCTTCTGCTCGAAGGTTTTGACCGTCTTCTGGGTGTTATCCAGGAACACGTACTGGTTCAGGATGTGATTACAGCCCAACAGCAACCCCAGCGGGGCGGCGAAGGAGATGGGAAAGTCGGAGTGCTCGGTGCTGTAGGGCTCGTAGCGAATGTCCGTTTCCACCGACGTGGGCAAGTCATCGAGGTTGGCCACCGAGAACATCTGGCAGTACTCGGTGCCTACTTTCAGGCCGCCCGTCAAATCCAGATCCACCTGCCGGGCCTGGTCGGACAGATCCAGGGCCAGGTACTTTTCCAGCAGGCCCGCTGCCTGCTCGGTGCCGGCCAGCTCATCGGAGGTCAGGCGGTGGGACTTGATGTAGGGCGCAGAAGTGGGCCCCACCCCTTCCAGCGTGCGCACGAACTGGCCGACGCTGTCGAAAAAACTTTCCAGCTCCCGGGCGTCGAGCATCTGGCGGGGCACGATGTGGCGCCGGGCCAGCAGGCCGGCCGAACTGCCCCAGTCCGGGCGCTCGGAGGAGCACTTGGTGATGTACAGGTAGCAGAAGTGGTTGAGGAAGGGCCGCTCGTGGAAGTGGCGCTCGTAGGAGGAGGAAAGCAGCGTGCGCTCGGCCTCGAAGCCCGGAGCGTACTGGTCCTCCACGTACCAGTCCTGCTTGTGCACCACGCAGTGGTCGGGCAGCAGGCGCACGGCCTTGACAAAGGCCGCTTGCAGCTGGGCGTAGTCTTCCCGCGAGAGGGTGAAGATTTCGGGCAGCTCCAACCGGAAGGCCACCGTCACGTCGGCATTCTTCGAGACCAGGCAGTCCTTTTCCACCTTGTAGATGGGCTGCTTGGATTCCAGGGAAGCGGAGGGCAGAACCTTGTTGCTCATGGGCAGAAAAGCACCCGGACCGGCCGCTACGCGCGGCCAGCCAAGTCCTCGTTAAGGCGTTGGAATAAGCGGCTGTGCCGGTTGGTAATGTACTTGGGCGAGGAGCGGCGGGCCGCGGCCTTCATCAGCCCGTGCTCGCCATACTTGCGGTTCAGGGCAAAGACCCCGGCCCACATCCCGCCCCCGGCGGCGAAGGTGAGCAGCATGGTCAGCAGCAGCGGCACGCCCGTCAGGTAGCCCGTCACGAACAGGGCAAACACGAAGGCGATGCCGGCCACCAGAAAGTAGATGTTGCTTCCCACCAGCCCCTTGAACTCCACGGGCTTGTTGATGCCCCGGTTCAGGTCGTACACGGGCATGGCCGGCGGCTTAGAGGAAGAACGAACGGACCACCGTGGCCACGATGACCAGGAAGATCATGGAGCCAAACCACGACACCGCCGTTTTCTGGGTGTCCTGGTCGCCCGAGTTCCACTTGCTATACACCTTGATGGCGCCGACCAGACCCAGCACCGCGCCGATGGCATACATGAGCTTGGTGAGCGGGTCAAAGTAGCTGGTCACCTGCGTGGTCGCATCCTGAATGCCGGCCGTGCCATTGCCGCCACCGGTCTGGGCATAGAGCTGTGGCGAAGCGAGCAGGAGCGCGAGCAACACCAGGGAAGTGAAAAGATCCTTCTTGTTCATGGCAACAGGGTAAGAAATTGGCGGAAAGGGAATGGGAGGGAAGAAATGCGGGCTGTCGGGCTACACCTCGTCGGCTTCGAAGAGGGCGGCTAGCTCGGCGTTGTAGTGGTCCAGGTGCTGGGCCATCTGCTCGGCCAGGCAGGAGCCCTGCAGGCCGGCAGGCAGGGGCGGGTTCTGCCCGGCCTGCAGCCGGGCGATGTATTCGCTGACCGAGTCGGCATCCACTAACTGCGCCGAGGGCTCGGCTGTGATAATGTCGAGCAGGGAAGCCACGGGTTCGTCGAAGGAGGCAAGCGGCTCGTAGCCGGCCAGTAGTGGTTCAACCGGTAAGGTCTCCGGATCCAGGGCCTGGGCGGTGGGCTGAGCTTCGTCTTCCCCGGAATGCGAAGGCACCTGCTGCCGGACCAGCGCCGCCAGCCGTTCATCCGCCTGGTCAGCCTCTTCGGTCCGGGCTTCGTCCTGCAGCTGCGCCTCGGGCTGCGCAGCATGGGCGGCCTCCAGGGCAGTGGCCTCGTGCATACGCTCGTCCTGACCGGTAGCAGCCGCACTGGAAGCGGGCAACTCCCCTCCTACTACTGGCTCAGCCGCCGTGGGCAGGTTTTCTGCTGCGCCGGCGGCGGGCTTTCCGTTTCCGCATCGGCAGGTGCGGAACCTGCTGACGCGGCAGCCGGAGCGAAGGCAGAGGTTGGGCGCACCAGCGCCGGCGGAGCAACCACACCGGTTGCATTCGCAGTCAGGGCAGGACTGCCAGACTTCCGACGGGACGAGAGCAGGCCGGTGAGCTCCTGCCGGTAATACAGTAATCCAACCACCAGGTAGTAGAGCAGGACCAGAGCCAGGATAAACAGGCCAAACTGGCTCCAGGAGTAAGCGCTGAGCATCGGCAGGCAACATGCGTGACACCCCGGGGCAGCTGACCCGGGCGGGAACATGCCAAACCGGAGTTTGACGCTGCAAACCTATCGGGGCCCTACACCCGATTGGTAGAAAGTTGACGAACGGTTGAAAATGGGTGGTGAGGTGCAGAAGCCGCACACGAACGGCAGGCAGCAGGAGCCGCATTCCGCACACTCCAGCCCGGCCCCCTCCCCAGGCCAGGACTGTGCTAACGCGGCATAAAAAAAGGCCGCCCCATAGTGGAGCGGCCCTTTTGCCGGTTAAGTAAGTGTAGTGTCCGAAAGACGGCCCGAAATAGGCCGCCTGTTAGGCGTGCATGAGCACGAAGTCCGCCGGGATGTGGAGCTTGGTGTGCAGGCGCCGGGCCAGGTCGATGTTGACCGCGCGCTTGCCGTTGAGCACCTCACTCAGGCGGCTGTTGGTGATGCCCAGCAGCTGTGCCAATTCCTGTTTCTTGAGGCGGTGCTCGAACATGTAGCGCTCGATGCGGTAAATAAGCGTATCTGGATGCACAGGAGCATGCCCGTGGCTTTCTTCATAGGCTTCGAGGGCATTGCCCAGGGCCTCCATTTCCGCCAGATTAGCGGGGTTGTTACTATCGAGGGCTTCCAAGCGGCTCATACCGGCCTGGTACTCTGCATCTGTTTGGATAGTCATGTTGTACGGTCTTTTAGAGTTTACTAGAGGGTAGAGAGGCTGCTCCCCGGCTCAGAGATTTGAAATGTCTGAGATGCGGTCATATTCAGCGTGGGTGCCGATAAAGCGGATGAAAATCTGGCCTGTGAACTCCGGTAGCTTGGAATAGTCAACCTTGACTATCAAGCGGTACCGATTGCGAAGCAAGTTGAAAACCCAGCGGTTATTGCCCACGTGGGTGGCACTGGGGTCGTAGGCTTTCACATCCGCCGCATTGCTCCAACTCGCAGCTTTCATATCCTTGTACACTTCCCAAATCTCTTTGGCTACATCCTGGTGTTCAATGGCATAATCTCTTATAGTTTTTTGTTTTAATACATTCATAATGTGATTGTTACTATTTTAAATCTTCTATTACATGCGTTGCTGTTTAGTGGCTAACATTACAAAGATACGTTAAATTTACCAAAAACGAAAATATTTTACCAATAACGAAAAATAATGCCTTAGCTTGCGAACGGCCCTTTTCGTGTTACAGGAGTCATCTGAGCCAGTAGCCGGTGCTTTGCCCCGCTGCCCAATTACCCTGTCAAGCGACACAGTTCGTAGAAGGGCCTATGCTTGTACCTGAACTAACGCTGGTAGCAACTGGCCGGCGGTTGGCCTTCGCCAGCCACGCTTACGAACGCGCCCACATATTCCGCCGCGTCGGCAGATCCGCTGGCCCCTGGCACCGTGTGGCCGTTAATGCCCGCTCTCCCTTTCTGGACGAGGATGTGCTCGCGCCGGGTACGGTTGTGGAATACTATATCCACGTGCAAGACGAAGCGGGCGATGGTGCGCCCCAGGAGCGCAGCCATCTGCTTAGCATCACGACATAAAGAGGGGAAGCCCCGGGCAGTTGCAGGATGGCATGGTGGGGTCGGCTTCCGCTGACCAAGCTTCTCTTTCTCCGCCATCAAGGCACCTTAGCCCACCAGGTGAATCCGGTTCTTGAGCTCGTCTTTGCAAGAGCGGCTGACCGGGATGTAATCCTTGCCCAGCAGCACACTGCTTTCCTCATAGGCCTGCACGTGGTCGAGGTTCACGATGTGAGAGCGGTGGGTCTTCAAAAACTGGTCGGGCAGCTTCTGCTCCAGCTCCTTGAGGGTAGAGTCAAATACGAAGTTCTCTTTGACCGTGTGCAGGCGCACGTAGTTCTGCAGGGCCTCGAAGTAGAGGATGTCCCGGAGCAGCACCTTGACGTGGCCCGAGCCTTTGCGCACGAACAGGTATTCCTTGAACTTGGGGCAGCGCTCGGCGGCGCCCAACATCTCGTCGCCAGCGGCTCCCGCCAGGTCCATTACCGGACCGGTAGGCCCGGCCTGGTAGGCATTGTAGAGGGCGAGCTCAATCTGAGCCCGCAGGGAATCATCCGTGAAGGGCTTGACCAGGTAGCCGTAGGGCTGGGCCCGCTTGGCGCGGTTGAGCGTGGCCGAGTCGGAGCGGGCGGTGAGAAACACCACGGGCACGGCAAACTGCCGACGCACCAACAGGGCTGTGGCAATGCCATCACAGTCGCCGGCGATATTGATATCCATCAGCACCAGTTCCACGGGGTGGCGGGCCATGACACCAAGCGCCTCGTCCCCATTGTCCACGGGTTCCAGGGGATGGTGGCCCAGACGGGTGAGCCCGCGGGCGATTTCATCGGCAATCAGAATCTCATCTTCGACAATCAGGATAGTGGCCATGGGATACGAGCGTGTGGGTGGGAAGCGAGTAGCACAGAACCTCAGGAGCGAGTGACTTCAATGCAGGTTCCGGTCGGGTGATGCGCCGTGGCTGTTAGGCTGGCTTTTAGCTGCTTGGCCAGAGACGTAACGAGCTGCAGGCCCAGCGATTCGGGCTTGCTGGTGAGCCCCGCGTCGGGTAGGCCTACCCCATTATCAATGACGCGCAGCTGGAACCCATGGGGCATGTGAGCTTTGTCAGCGTGATGTGCAGCCTGCTGCGGGTCTGGGGGTGAAGGCATGCTTGTACGCGTTGGTAACCAGCTCATTGACCAGCAGGCCGAAGGCGCTGGCCTCCCGAGCATCCATCACGACGGCATCAAGCTCGGCGCTGAGCTCGATGGGCTGCTGCGCGGAGTTAAGGGACGTGTGCAGGGAGTTTAGCAGCTCGGCCAGGTAGGTGTCCAAGCGTACGTGGGCCAGATTATCGGCCCGGTAGAGGAAGTCGTGCACCAGGGCCATACTTTGGATGCGTGCCCGACTGCTGGTAAGCTCGTCGACCACAGCCGGGTCCGACGAGCGGCTGCTCTGCCAGGCCAGCAGGCTGCTGATCAGCTGCAGATTGTTTTTCACCCGGTGATGGATTTCCTGCACCAGGACTTCCTTTTCGGCCACGGCCGCCTTCAGCTCCCGGTGGGCGCCGGCCAGCAGAACGCGGTTACGGCGCAGGTGCCAGTACGCGAAGCAAGCGCCAGCTAGTCCCAGGGTCAGCAGCCAGGCGACGCCGAGCAAGGCGCGCTGGCGCTGCTGCTCCCGCGCCTGAGCTACGGCCATACGGGCCTCCTGCTGGGACAATAGCTGCAGCTGCTGGTTCCGGACCGGTAGCTCCCGTTGGATTTGCTGCGCAGGTGCCGCTGCTGGCTGCGCTGGGCGGGCTCCTGCTGCAGGGGCAGGCGGGGAAGAACCGGCCCTAAGGGAGGGTAGCTTCCTGCCAACGACGGGGAGCACCCCCTCCCCTGCTCACCCGCCTCATAGCTGAGCAGAGCGGCGAAAAAAAGGACGATTCCTAGCGGCATGGCTGGCTGCTACGTGGAACCATCTGGCTGGCAGCCATCAGAGGCTGGCCATCTAGAGGTGTTCGACTGGTAGCGGCCCGCGGGCGCATGGAAAGCGGGGTGGGAAACAGAAGCGATAAACTGGATAGAGCAGACTGGTACTCGAGCATAGGGAGGTAGCGCAGAAAATGTCTGAAGGGATGTTTGCTCCAAACTCCTACCCTCCGTCACCGGGGTATCGATAATCATGTGAAAGGCGGTAATACGCGAGTACATACCGGCAAGGCTGCCGTCAATAGCCGTCGGTATCCACCGGCATTCAATTCGCTAGAGCGTTACCCCTACATGCGAGGGCAGTCGTCTGGTAGCCGTAACGGGCAAGTAATCTGACTTGTGCCAGCAGGAGCGTCCACCAGTAGCCCGTAAGAAATGGGTTAGGAGTAGACGATGCCTACGTAAAGCACTTACAGTTGCGCGACAGTCCGTGAGTTGCACACGGTTCCTTGCTTGGCTCGGTCTTACCCGAAACCCCCGCTACGGTAATTGAAAAATGCAAAGAACGGATGCTGCTTCATACGATACAGGCGATACGCTGGTTGCTATATATAGGCCTTTTTAGTGGTAAAAACGCGCTTTCCTGCTCTTTGGCAATCGGCAAATGCCTTGTAGCCAGTGAGCGTACCCCAGTAGGCAAGCGCTTACGGAAGCGTGCAAAAAAGCAACAGTTCCTACTAACGTACCCGCCTTGGCCAGGACAGCAGCGGGCCGCCCGACCGGGCTAAGCGTTGTGGCAGCAGCCATCAGTGGTTGATTCGATGGGCAACCATCGGAGGCTACGCTGGGTTGAGCTTGTCGGCAGGCAAGACAGAATAAGGTCGGAACAGGAACACGTATAGCCAGGGTTGCACCTCAGGGCGCAACCCTATCCGCCATAACAGGACTTGTTGCCCTTATTTCTTCGGCGTCATCATCTGGCGCATCTGCTTTTTCATGGCCTTCTGAATCTGTGCCTCGTGGTCGGCCCGGAAGCGGGTCAGGATGTTATGGATGATGTCCGGGGCGGAGGCGCCGTTACCGAGCAGAAACCCCATGTTGGTGAAGAACTGCTGGTGGTCGGCCGTGATGCGCAGCGTAGTGCCCTTCTTTTCACTGGACGGCACGAACAGCCGGGCTAGGTCCAGCTCGCCGGATTCGCTAGGCACTGAGGCCTCCATCTGCGGGGCATCCATCTCCGCGTCCTCCTCGGCCTCCGGCTCGGCTTCACCCTTTGCCGGGGCGGAGGCTGCCTTGGGCGACGCAGCGGGCCCCTCCCCTACCCTCTTCGCCGGCGCCGTTGCTGGCGCGGCCTTCCCATGGGCAGGTGTCTCCACGACCGGCGGAGCCGCTGCTTTCTTTCCCTCTGGTTCCTGTACCGGCTCCGGCACGGGCGCAGCCGCCGGGGCTACGGCTGACGGCGCGGCCGGAGCTTCCACCGGCGCCGGGCTGGCGGGGCGTCTCTCCCATGAGGCTGAACGCCGCGACGCCCGAAGTAAGCGCCGCTAAATCACGTTGGCGCCGAGCGGCTGCTTCTTCTTTCGATTCTGGTGTTTTCTTGGCCATGAGGAGAGGAGGTTATTTGGCGTTGTCGTCGAGGGTGGTGGCAGGCGTGGACTGCTCGAACTCTACCGGCGCGAACTCCAGGCGCTTGCCCGAAGGCGTCACCGCGCCCTGCCCGACCACCAGCGTCAGTATCTCGGTAATGAGGTTGCCCAGCCCAAGCTTTCTCAACTCTTTTTCGGGCATGGGGAACATCGTGGAGCGCTTGTCCTTGATGCTGACTAGGGACTCCACCCGGCTGTTGAGCAGCGGGTAGCCCTTCTCGCGAAACAGGTCAGCGGTTTTGGTGTAGACCGTGCGCTTCTCGGCCTTGAGAAACTTGTTCCAGAAGGCGTAGAAACCCACCAGGTTGGATTCAGGCCGTTGCGCCTGGGTGAAGTTGCCCAGGATGTGCATATAGGACATCGTGGAGGCAATAGTGCCCATGTCCGGCTCCATGGGCAGGAAGATGTAGTCCACCCGCTCCAGCAGCTCGCTCAGGCCCGAGACGTTTACCGTGCCCGGCGTGTCGACCAGGATGAAGTCAAACTCTTTCTCCGCCAGCGTGTCAATGGCGTCCACAGCCTTTTCCATGCTGGAAATGGCGATGGGATACGGGGTGACGCCCTGCTTGATAAGCCGCTCCTGAAAGGCCACGTCCGATTGCAGCAACTGCTGCTCGTGGTTGCGGTAGGCGTGCAGGGTATTTTGCGGATAGTCGCAGTCGAGCATGGCCACCTTGTAGCCGTAGAGGTAGCAGAGCGCCGAGGCGACGTGCGTCCCAATGGTTGACTTGCCCGCCCCTCCTTTCTGAGTCGCGAAGGCAATTACACGGGGTTTATTCATAAAGGGAAGAGCGGTTGAAGGCGTTATGTTTCAGAGATGATTTTGCTTCATTGCTCCAATACTTCAAAGAAGCATCGAAGCAATGCTTCACTGCTTCAATATATCAGTGTTTATGTGATGCGTTGAAGCAACGAAGTAATTCTTCAAAGATATAGCGAAGCAATGAGACTACGAAGCAGTGAAGCAATGAAAATTAGAAGCACTGAAGTAGTACTTCATAGAAGCACTGAATTATTGCTTCAATGAAGCATTGAAGCGATGATGCGAAGAAGCGTCATATCGCAGATCAATTGTACAAACTTCATGATGCTTTGAAGCAGTGAAGTAGTGAAGCAATGGAGCAGTGAAGCGTGTTTGGGTGGTCCTAACAAGCGTAGTTATTCTTGCTTTGTGTGAAGCAATGAAGCGCCGAAGTATTGAAGCAAGGTTGAACAGTGCCCAATAGCATTTCCCAGCACGCTACTTCCGACTGCTGTTTCCTGACAATATGGGCCAAAACCATGCTTCATTGAAGCAATGAAATACCGAAGCAATGAAGCATCAGATATCATAGCCTTAGCCTCGTTCAACGGCTGTTCAGCGGCCTCGTTCTTACGATTCGTTCAACGGTTAGCAAGCCATGTCATTGTGTACACAAACTCTGTTTGCGTCCGACAATGACACCGCCTAGCTCGCAGGCTCACTAGGCTTGGCTTGCTAAAGCGAACGATAAAATTATCCTTGAAATGGATTTAGCCGTAGGTTAGCTGCAGCAACCAACCAGAGGGAATATGACTGACGAAGCCAAGCCGGAAGTGGCAGAACCAAACCGTGACCAGCAGATTCATTTTCGCGTAACTGCTGAGGAGAAGAGAGCAATCGAAGTCAAGGCCAAAGCCGCGGGCTATAAGAAGGTATCGGATTACCTGCGGGTGCTTGGAATGGGCAATGAGGTAAAGGAAGTATTGCCAGCGGAACTGCGTCGGCAATTGGTCGGCATCGGTACCAACTTAAACCAAATAGCCCGCCTAGCTCAGGCTGGTAAAGCTTTCACCAACCACGAAGCACAACTAGTGCAAGCACTTTCTGTTATTCGTAGCTACTTGGTATGATAGCAAAAACCACCATAGGCAGCGACTTTGAAGGCGCGCTGACCTACGGGGCAGGGCAGCGGCGCGGCAAAGGAAAGGAGCCGGGGAGGCCCCGCTGCTAGTTGTGTCCAACGTCATTCCTGGTAGCCCGGTGGAGATGGCCCAGGAGATGAAAGGCACGGCCAGCCGGAGCCGGAAAGTGCAGAAGCCGGTGTGGCACACGGTGCTTTCCTGGAAGGAAGGGGAGGAGGTGAGCCAGGCGCAAAAGGTCGCGGCGGCACAGCGCTACTGTGAGCTGATTGGTGCGCCCATTGCCCGCCACCAAGTGGTCGTATATGAGCACCGAGATAAGAAGCATGCGCACGTGCATATTTACATAAACCGGGTGCCGATTGATGGCGGGCCGGCACTGCGAACAGACAATAATTTCTATCGGCAGCCGGCTATCACCAAGCAGATAAGCCAAGAGTTGGGCATGCAGCCCATTCCTGAGCGCCGCCGCAGTATCAAGGATTTGGATCCCAAGAAGCAAGCTGTTCGCCAGGGGTGAGCCAGGCTTTGCTGAACGTTCTCAGCCAACCGAACAGGGGAGGGAGGAGTGGTTAGCTGCGCAGCTGCACCAGTTGCAGATAAGCGTACGCTACACCCGCGACAAAGGCGGTACCTTGCGCGGGGTCAGCTTCGAATTTCAAGGGATAGCAGTGAAAGGGCAGGAGGTCGGCTTTAAAGCGGCACAGCTGCGAGAAGCTTTTACCAACCAACAAGCCGAACGGCCGCTACTATCGGAAGCCCAGACTCCTCAACCTGCTTCACCGAAGAGCAAGGAGTTGCCAACACGTAAGAATAGACTAAAATAGCTGTCGTCAACAAGTCAATCAGTAGGCTTGATGAAGGGGCGATAGCAAAATGAAGCGTTGGCAACAACTGTAGAAAAACGCCTGACTAGAATGTAGCGTTAAGTGGAAATTAGAGCCAGAATGCAGTACTACTGGTATCACTGACTTGGAAGGTGCGCATGCTGATGCCCGCGAGCCTTCCGTCCTCGAACGCGTAAGCTATGATTTGGCTGAAACGCACCAGCTCCGCACTGTAGAGCAACGACAAATAGTGGTCGAGTGATGATAGCACCGAAAGGGAGTTGCCGACTTATCACTCACGCTTAGTATATTCTGATTGTTCAGTTATTCGACCCTATAAGTGTACTATTTTCTTTCTTCTACATGTTCTCTGATACTATAACTTTTTTATTTTAAGAATGAGCTCGTTGCCCAGCTTCTATAAGGTATCGGATAAAAGCTTACGTTTGATAGTTTGTTTCTAAATGGCTTTGCCGCTCTATTCGCTTTCTGTAATGATTTTTTCCGCATCCAATTGCAATCGTCTGGGATACCTTGCACGTTTGACCAAAAGCACTCTCGTATTTATAGTCTGTTCCCCCTTGTTTTTTGCTTGTAGCGACCAGGATAAGGCCGTGGACCCAGCTCCAGCCCCTAAAACGCATACTGTTCTAATTGAATATTTCCCATTTCGTGTCCCTGCTAACTTTGGGGCGACGGTTACGAGTCAGAGTGCTTTGCCTGATGGAACGCAAGTAGCCAACAAAAACTCGGTAGCCGTTTCCGGCGACACGTTTGGCTACTACTCCGAAACCGTATCGGAAGATCGAAATTTTACGGTGCGTGCCTCCTATCTCAACCGCAGCGTCAGTGGCCTCCCATACCCCTATGATGCCAATTTGCGCGTGCAAATTAAGGTTGATGGCAAAGTTCGGCGCAACTTCGAGGTGCCTAGTCTTATCCAACCAGGCGATACGTATCCGAGTTTGGGCTACACCATCCTGTCAACGGAATGGTAGTGCCACTTCGTCAAACTGTGCTGCCCAGCTCTTAAAAAGCGCTATTCGCGTTTTTACTTCTTCCTTCCATCAATACTACCTTTCTTATGCCCCAACTGCAACTATCTTCTGAGATGGTCTAGCCAGGCTGGCCACGTTTGGGACATGGTTTACAGATGGATTTCGAAGTGGTTGGGCGAGTGGTAGCCTAGGGCGGAGTGGCATCGCTCGTCGTTGTAGGAAGGCATATAGTGTGCTAGTTCGAGTCGGGCCTCGTCTAGGCCAGGAAAGAGGCTGCTGTTGAGCAATCCAGTCTGGAGCCGACTCTAGAAGGATTCGGCCTGGGCATTGTCAGGGCAGTTGCCGTGCCGGCTCATAACTTGTGCGGCCCCGTGCTGCGTTAGCAGGGCCCGAAAGCGGGTGGCGGTATACTGGCTGGCGCACGGCTAAAGCCTAGTGCAGCGCTTCGCTGACCAAGCCCTCGGGCCTAGTTTCGCGCACGTCTTACGCCCTGGCGACACCAAAGCCCACAGCTTTGTGCGAGCAGGCATCCTGCTAGCTGGCTAGGTACGGCTAGCCGACGCCCTGAATGGGCAGGCACATGATGTTGCCCACCGACCTGGATGGGGCGGTGGGGCAAGGCTGGCCCAGCAACGGGTTGGGTGCCATCCGCCATCCGTGGGCGGAGTCGGATGGTGCGCGGCACAAAGGAGCGCGGCTGCTGAGCTAGCCTTGCCGTGGGTAACCAAGTAGTGCCAGTGGCCCACGCGGTGGCCTTGCACCTGCACTGCGGCCCGGAAGTGCGTGCTGTAGCGTCACTCACGGCGAGTAAAGGCCTGTATCACCGCCTGCTGCCCACGTCGCTGGCTCTAGGCATACTAGCTGCTAGCGGCCACCTGCAGCATGGCGCACAACTCCTGCACCTGTGCTCGGTGACAGTCGATGAAGCGGTAGCGGCTCACGGCATATTGCGGCTGTAGATGGCCAACGCTTTTTAGCGCCCAAGGCACGCACTTCCGGGTAGCGGGCCCGCTCGTCACTGCCCATCTCGGCAGCGTCTTGCTGCTGTTGCCAGCGGTAGAGTAGCTTCTCGCTGATAGCCGACTGCCGCGCCGCAGCGCGAGTCAAACGGCTTTCCTAGACTAGGCGCAAGGCCTCGGCCTTAAATGCGTCGTGGTATTTACGCCGTTTACCTAACCTGATTACTGCTGGGGTGCTATCATGACAGCGGAAGGCACATCCTACTTTTGTCTTTCACAGGTAGATCCCCTCACATCGATACCGTCTGATTCTTAACTATAGGAGTTAAGAATCAGACGACTACTAGTACCATTACTTACAAGCAAATAATTAGAGTATAGCAATACCGAAATTGTACAGATATGTACCTACTTTTGAGAGTTACACTAAAGAGCATGTTCTCAGTATACGCGTGGAACTGCTACGTAGGCAAGCGGTAATTTTTGTGCTTGTCATCTTTCTTACAAGGCTTTACCTATTCTGCCTTCTATGCCTTTACCTCTACGCTCCCTCAGCCAGCTGTTCGCTGTCAAGCTCCTTTGCATTGTCTTTCTGCTACTCCCTGCCTCTGCAAGAGCCCAAGTGCCTGCTGGGGAAGGGGAGGTGGCTGATGCCGATGAAATCGCGGCCCTGCGAGCCCTGTATTTGGCAACCGATGGTGGCAACAATCTGTGGTCCAATCATTCTTATTGGCCTTCCCGGGCTCAGTGGCTGTCTTCTCCTATCACAACGTTCACCCTGGAGCAAGCAAAGAACTGGTATGGGGTGACAGTCCGTTATGGTGATGTGGTAGAATTACGATTGCAAAACAACCACTTGCAAGGTTCTCTTCCTGAATCGGTCACAACATTGACGCGCTTAGAGCACTTGCAGCTTAAGGGTAATGCACTCACGGGAAGGTTGCCCCAAAATTTACAGCGCTTTGACGCCATAAAGTATTTCGATGTCTCGCACAACCAGTTGACAGGGGCCTTGCCACCCGCACTGGGATCAATGAGCCCAGCGTATTATATCATACTAAATAACAACCAGTTTGAAGGCTTCTTACTGGATTGGATGGAGAATCTAAAAGAGTGTATCCTCTTTGATGCCAGCTATAATCGTCTTACAGGTGTGCTCCCCGAAGCCATCGGGAGGATGCCGTATTTATCTGATTGTTACTTAAATGACAATGATTTTTATGGAGAAGTACCGTCCAAGATAGCCAGTTCTACTTCTTACCTCAATCGATTAGTCGTTTCCCATAATCGATTAGAAGGGAAGCTACCTGCTTCGCTGACCTCGTTACCCCATATCTGGCTTCTAAAGTTTAGTGATAACCACCTAACGGAAATTCCTTGTTGGATACCCACAACAACCCCCCGACCAAAGCAGAAGATGTTCCAGTGCCTAGTATCGATGTCAGTAGCAATTATCTGGATTTTGGTACGATCGAACCCAATTTCAGTGGCCCGGGACAACCGATAGGCGGTTTTGTAAGTTTTGACTATACCAATCAAACCAATCCCGACCCACCACAAGAAGTAACCTTCCGCGAAGGCGCTACGCTGACCAGCTCCCAGCCGATGGGAGGGAAACAAAACCACTATCAGTGGCAGCGGTTGGTGAATGAGGGACAGCCAACAGAAGCGTGGGAAGATATAGTGCATCCGGATTCGCCTACGCTCTCTATTGCTAACGCAACCCAGGCTCAACAAGGATCTTACCGGGCTCGTATCACGAATGCGTGGGTCATTCATCCCTATAGTTCTTATAACCTTGTCCTCTATTCACGAGTGGTCAAGGCTCAGATGCTACCGGCATTGACCTGGTGCCCACCCATTGCGGTGACGGCTTCCGAGGATGTGCGCATTGCCCCTGGTACCAGTACGACTCTGCGCGCCAGTGCAACTCTTGGGGCAATGCGTTGCAGTTGGACGGCCAGCAGGATCAGGTGCAACTCCCTACGCTGCCGGATGTCGTAAATACCTTCACGGTCGAGGCCTGGGTGAAGCCGACCGCCGCACATGGCCCCGGCTCAACCGGAACAGCTGCTCGCTACGTGCTCCACCCAACCAAGGCTACTGGAGCCTGGGGAGCCGGACAGGCGGGGTTAGGTATCTCTGTCGGGACGGATGGGGTGCGGCTCTATGCCGGAGAGGATACGCAGGTCCTGCCCCTGCTGGTGTGGACGTCTGCCGCTCCCCTGAATAATTGGGTACATCTGACTATCGTGTGTGCCAACGGCACGCCGAGCCTGTATGTCAATGGAACGCTACAGGCAACGGGTAGCGCCAGCTCTTTTCCCTTGCACTTGCCGCAAACTGTTGGGGGTGGCCCCTCGGGTTTCTTCGCCGGCCAACTGGATGAACTTCGCCTCTGGAATACAGCGCTTACACAAACCCAGATTAGTACCAGTTATACCCAACTGGTTTTGGAGCCCAATACGCAGCTTCTAGCCTATTACCGTTTTGATGAGGCAGCTGGAACAACCATCAAAGACCTTACCTCGGGTGCCCATAACGGCACTTTCGTAGCGTCTGCTTCTCCACAGCGGCTGCTTTCCACGGTTCCTTTTTCCCCACCAACGTTACGCTGGAGTCCAGCTGCATCCTTATCGGCTTCCTCGGGCACACAGGTCGTTGCCAGCCCTTCGGCAACGACCAGCTACCTGGTATCCGTCCAGGGGCCCGGAGACTGTGCCGAAGCCCAGGCCGGCCTGGTTGTGCACGTAGGGGAGCTACCCCCGGCTTCCCCGGCAGAGGACCTGGATAAAAACTGGTCCATGACCCGTTCCTTTGCCGGAGCCAATCAGCTGTTAGGGGAGTCCAAACAATTTGTGGATGCCCTAGGGCGAGGTACGCAGGCCCAGGTGAAAAGCCTAAGCCAAGAACATGTGCTCGCTACCCAGACGGTGTATAGCTCCGGTGGCAAGCCCTTGCTCAGCACCTTAGCGGCTCCGACCATCAATAAGGAGTTCAAGTATAAGTCCGGGTTCTTACAGCCGACTGGCTCAACGGACGACTACCGCGCAATTGACTTCGAAACGGATCCGTTGGGACCCAAAGCAGCCAATGCCTCTACGCCGGGCACCGTCGGCTATTATTACAGCACGGCCAATACCCTGGAGCCGCAAACGGCTACCACGGCGTACCCGTTTAGCCAGCAGGAAGAATACGGAGGTCCACTAGGAGGCACTAAGCGCAGTGCGGGTCCGGGCAATAGCTTCCGCATGGGAGCCGGACACGAACTCCGCAGCCGGGAGTTTCCCCTGCTGGATGAGCTGGCCCATTACCTGCGCTTGCGGCCTCACTTCGTGGAGGGTACCCCCGCGTCGGCCTCCTTGCGCAACCGCGGCGAAAAGCAGGTGAGCACCAACGCGGATGGCGTCGAAAGTATTGGGTTTACGGACCAGGATGGGAAAACCCTGGCCACCTGCTTAAGCGGGAAACAGTACCCCGGCCTGACACTCAATTTCGCGGTGAATGCGGTGGAGAGTAATGCGCAGGGAGAACCGGTGTACCAGGATATTCACATTCCCAATGCCGGCGATGCCGTTCTGACCATTAGCGGTACGGGGAGCTTCCGCCTTATTGACCTGGTAGCTGAAACCGTTACAAGCTATCCGACGACGGGCACACAACTGCCGGCTACGCTTAGCCTAGCACCAGGCTTTTACCGGGTTCTCGCAACCGGTGGCAGCCAGCGGATGCAGTACGTGGCCCACTATGGCGACTTTAGCTACTCGTACTATGACGATGCGGGACGCGTCGTCGCGACGGTCGCGCCCCGTGGCGTAGACCTGACCCAGACCACCTATCCGGCCTTTGTCACGCGCAACACCTACAGTGGGGCGGGTACTCTGCTCAGTACGGAAAGCACGGATGAGGGGCGTACCGAGTATGTCTATGCCCGCGACGGCCGTATCCGCTTTTCCCAAAGCGCGAAACAGAAGTACGATAAGCGTTTTTCCTACTCGAACTACGACGAAGTAGGCCGCGTGGTAGAATCCGGCGAGTACACCATGGATACAAACCCCGCATTGGGCATACTCTTCGAGAGCCAACTCACCGAGCAGCCCGCGGCCAACAGTATTCTGGCGCTGCTGGAAGATCGTACGCGTAGCGGCGGGTTGGATGTAGCCCGCTGCCACCAGCGTAATCAGGTGTGGTATGATCTGGCGGATGAAACGTTGGTCGGCCGTACTCAGGAGTTTGTATTGGGATCCGTCGCCAAAACGCAGAACGAGCACACCACCAGCTGGTACAGCTACGATGAGCTGGGCCGGGTTACGTGGCTGGTGCAGCAAACCCAGGCACTGGGCTTGAAGACGGTGGAGTATACCTACAATCTCCAGGGTAATGTATTGGAAGTGGCCTACCAAAAGGGACAGCCCGATGCCTTTTACCACCACTACGAATACGACAAGGACCAGCGCCTGAACCGGGTATATACCAGCACGAATGGGCTCACCCGTTCGCTGCAGGCCCAGTACTATTACTACCTCCACGGACCCTTGAAGCGCGTGGAGCTGGCAGGCCGCCTGCAGGGCATTGACTATGCCTACACGGTACAGGGGTGGCTCAAGAGCATCAACAACGTGGAGAAACGCTTGGATGCCGGACAGGATACGCCCACAGGCAATGGCATCCTGAAAGACCTGTTTGGGATGCGCTTGGATTACTTTGACGAGGACTACACCAGCCATCAGCTCACGGCGCCTAATCTAACGAGTCCTGCCAACCAGGACCAGAAACGTTACGACGGTACAGTGCGGGCCAGCACCTGGCAGACGGCAGCGGCTCCGACCATTCACGGCTACGCGTACCGCTACGATGCCAAAGGCCAACTGCTGCAATCAACGTATGGACAGCTGGCGGCAAACACCCTGAGTCAGCTTCCGCAGTTTGCGGAGGGCGACCTGAGCTATGATGCCCACGGCAACATTGAACACCTGGTCCGCACCAACGATAAAGGCACCATCAGTGACAACTTCAAGTATCAGTACCTGCCTGAGACGAACAAGCTGCAGGCTGTCAATACGCCGGAAGGAGGAAAGCTGCTCAGCTATGAGTACGACCTCAACGGGCAGATGACGCGGGAAGCCGAAGAAGGCAAGAGCACGAAATACCTGACCTACGATGTAACAGGCAAAGTGAGCGGTGTGTACCGCAATACGGACCATACCCTGCCCCTGGCGACGTACACCTATGATGATCGGGGCTTTCGCAATAGCAAGGTCGTCTACAACGAAGTGGGTAGTGCGCAGAAGACGACCTACTACGTTACCGACGCGCAGGGCAACGTGCTTAGCACGTACGAGCAGGAACCAGGGCAGGCCGTAGTGCTCTCCGAAGTTCCCTTGTACGGTTCGGGTCGTATTGGGACCATTACCCGCCTCGACGAGGGGGAAGCACCCTCGAGCCGCGCTATGAATTGAATGATCAGCTGGGCAATGCGCGTGTCATCTTCCGCAAGCCCACCACCAAAACGTACCGGGCAACGGCAGAAGTGGCGTTGGCTGAGCAGGAAGAGAAAGAATTTACCAATCTTGCCGCGACCCGTAGGGAAGATGTGGCCCGGGCATTCGAGGGCTCTTATGTGGCAGCTCTGGTTACGCCCGGGGAAGGTCCCAGAAAGAGCGTATCCGTGGAAAAAGGCGATACCATCACCTTTTCCGCCCAGGTTCGCTACTTTTCTTCATCTACGGGCCGACCGGCTTCCCGGCTACAGGTCATTCCCTTGATAAATCCGGCAGCCAGCCTGCTTACTTCGGGCAGAACATCCTCGACCGAAAACGCGCAACCCAAGCCGACCTTGTTCAGTCGCCTTTCCCTGGGCGTAGCCATTACTGGATTTGGTGGGGGAAGACAGCAGCGTACCAGTGCCGCTGCCTCTTTCCCGGATATCTTGATTCGGTATCGCTATTACGATAGCAACAACGAGCTGAAAGCGGAAGAGGTCCAAAAGGTAAACACCGGTCCGGAAGACTGGCAAAAGCTACAGCTGCGCTTTCGGGCACCGGGTTCGGGCGGATCGAGCTGACGACGGAGAGTGCCGCTACGGGCTATGTCGGCTATTTCGATAAGATCGAAGTGGAGCATACCAACAGCACCATTGTGCAGGAGCAGCACCAGTATGCGTTCGGCTCACCACTAACGGGCCTTAATTACAGCATTGGCGACAAGCGCTACCGGCACGGCTATCAGGGGCAGTATGCTGAGAAAGATGAGGAAACAGGTTATGACAGCTTCGAGTTGCGGCTGTATAATAGTCGTATTGGGCGCTGGATGGCTCCAGATCCAGAGGGGCAATTTTATTCTCCTTATGTTGGCATGGGTAACAATCCCGTCTCAGGCATTGATCCTGATGGAGGCTGGTCTGGCCCCCGTCCACATGTTGGAGGAGCTGCCGGAAAGTTTAGAGCACTGAGTCAAAAGGCTTTCACTAGGGGTGCAACTAGCACTAGAGCTTTAGGAGTTGCTGCTCAAGGAGCAAGAAGTGCAGCAAGAGCGCAAGGAGCAGGCGCTGCTACTAATAAGCAGAACTCTCCTCCCAAAAGAAATGAGCCATCAATTGCTGATAACCTAAAGCGTACTGCTTTAGTACTCATAATCAATCAGGTATCTCAACTAGATATTTTACAAAATGCAGCAGAATACGTATTTGATGACTTTACTGAAGGAGTATCCGAACTTTTAGATTGTGGCTGTCCTGATGTAACTCCCAACCCAGGAGTTAACCCCTCTAATAAGCCAATTTTGCAAATGTCAGGCGCTGCCCGCAATGCAGCTGAAGGTAGATCATTTGCAGACCTACAGAAGTTTGCGAGAGATCATGCAGATGACATGAATGCTTTTTTTAAATCAGGGGAAAAGTAACCCCGAGTAAAGCAATCCTTGAGAATTACAGAGAACTTGCCAAAAGGATTCTGAATGGAGCAGGAAAAAAATTAAATGAAACCGCAATAGAAGTACAAACACAACGCATCAAGATGATTGATGAGGTCCTTAGTAAAACGAAATAAAATGAGTCAATTATTAAGTTTTCAGAAATCTCTTTGGAAAGAAGAGGGTATCATAAACTCAGAAAAAGCTTCTGAGGATGATATCAGTATTTTTAATAATAACAATGATGTTCTTATGCCATATGAGTTGAGTTCGTATTTCAAAGAAATAAATGGAACAAGTGGTGATTATGATAATAAATTCTTTTGCTTTTATTCTATTAATAATTTCAAAAACATTGAAGACAAGTTTAAAGAATGGGATGATGAAACGTCATTTAAAAAACTAAGCCTTTATATGGCAAATTCAAAAAAATATTACGTATTCGCAGATTATCAATGCCATCTTATTGCATATGCAGTACTAATTGACAAAAACCAACCAGATAAAAATCCTGTAATAGCCATATGCGGAGATACTTATAAAGAAATATCACCAACATTTATGGAATTTTTAAAAATGTATATTAATGACGATGAAAAAATTTATTTGAACTAAAAATGAGAAGAATATTATTTTGCCTCTTCGTTTTTTTAAGCACTGCTTGTAAAAGCGGTACGGTATACATAAACTCTAATAAGATAATAGAACAATACCACGGTGCCACTGGTAAAAAGCAAGCTTTCCTGAACCAAGCCAAAATTTGGCAGGCTAATCTGGATTCACTCACGGCGGAAATGCAGGCCGTGAAAGGCGCCCAAGCCGCTGCCAAGGAGCAGCAATTGCTGCAATACCGCGAGGCTATTCAGCAAAAGGCGCAGGCAGAAGAAGCACGGGTTAGTCAGGAAATTCTGACAGAAATCAATGCCTACATCAAGCAGTATGGCAAGGAGAAAGGCTATGACTTCATTCTCGGCGCTACCGATAACGGCAACATTGTGTATGCGGCCGAGGGCAAAGACATTACGGAAGAAGTGCTAGCGGGCCTGAACAAGCAATACGATCAGCAACACACTGCCGGGAAATGAGCCGATCGTACTATATCGGGCTGTTCATCCTGGGTGCCCTCACGCTAGGAAGCTGCCGCAAGCAACTCGAAGAAGCCGAGTACCGCGCTTACCTGCAGGATGCCGATCATGGCTTAACCCAGACCCGGGCAGTAGGCTCGGCTACCGTGACATGTTCCTATCGCCCTGCGGATTTGCTGGTGGCCCAGGAACTGGCCGGGGCACCACCGGCATCGCCTGCCGCGCTGGATTCGCTCCGGCGCACCTTCGCGGGCAGAGCTCACTTCTCCCTGTCGCTGGCGCAGAACGGAACCGAAATTGAAAACCGGTACATCCGCGACGCCACGGCGTTCACGCAGGCCATCGTCTATCTCGGGTCGGGCATTGCCCAGGACGTGCACCTGGTTGCAGGCACCGACTCCGTCGCAGCCTTAACGGCTCTCTACCCCGACAATATGGCGCCACGGGCCGCTCCACCGTGCTGCTGCTCTTCGATACCCGCCGTCTCGACTTGAGCCGGGGCTTTATTCTCAGCTACCGCGACACCCGGTTTGAACTGGGGACGGTACGCTTTGCTTTCGCTGGCGCAGACATTGACCGATTACCGACTCTGAAATTTTAGTCTTTCCCGACTTGTTCCTTTTTTACGCGTACTCCCATGTTGTTTCGTAATCGCCGACTGGTGCGGGCCGTTTCCTGCCTGCTGCTGCTGGAAATGGTCGGCAGCCTTGTTACCCCGGCTATCAGCTGGGCCGCCATGGGCCCCGGCCAGCCCGAGTTTACCAGCTACGAGTCGCCCGGCTCCACCGACATGGTCAACCTGACCACCGGCGACATGACCTACAACATTCCCGTCCTGGATGTACCTGGGCCTGAGCGCAGCTTCTCGCTGCCGCTGACCTACCGGGCGGGCATCCGCCTGGAGCAGGAAGCTTCCTGGGTCGGGCTGGGGTGGTCGTTGAATGCGGGCGCCATTGCCCGTAGCCTCAATAACTATCCCGACGATATCTCGGAGGAAACCTATACCTCCTACTATAAAAAGGAGGTCGGCAAAAGTTGGACGGGTGGCATACCCGGCTTATTGGACCTGGCTTGGGACTCGGAAACGGGCCATAGCGGCACCGCCGATTTAATCGGGCTGGCCAGCCTGGGCTGGGAGAATGGGAAAGTCAATTCCGGCGACCTGGTCGGCGTGAAATACACCAAAGGACAAGGGGTAAGTGTGGACCCCGTCCGGATGGCGTTTGCCGCAGTCTCCATTGCTTCCATTGGTTCTAGCTCCGCTGTTTCAGGCGCAACCAATGCTGCCTCGAAGGCCATGGCCATTGGCGGCGAGGTCGGCCTGCAGGTAGGCACCTCGGCTGCTATCGGTACTGCACTGAGCACACTTGGTCGTTCCGGGGGCTCAGGAGGCGGCAGTAACCAGGCCATTGTCCGCGCGAAAAAGAAATTCTTGCATACTAACTACTGGATTTTCTTTGATGACAATAAGCAGGAGACCATGTATGGCTCGCTGTATTTTCATGAGATGAGCAAAAATGCCTCCCCAGCTTGGAAGAATGCTCCCGGATACCATCGAGGCCCCATTATATATGACGGCGAAGTAACCAATCCGTATGCCTCTCCTGCAACGTTCAAGCAAGCGCTGGTTTATAATTACTTCCGGGACTATGGCGTCGACCAGCACCTCGAGCGCGAAGTAGGAGCCGATTTGCACCAGCATGCTGAAGCTGTAGAGCCAGATTACCGCGTGGTCAGTTTGCGCCCCCTGAGTATCGCTCATGACGACTTCTCCGTCATGGGAAATGGGGTATCCGGCAGCATTCGACCCCAGTTGCTGGAAGTAGGTAGTGTCGCCTTTCCCAAAAAGATATCCCAGGAACATGATAAGTATAATGTTGTCCCTTTCCTGGATGACTATAAGATAAGTTTTCGGTTTGAAAATAGTGCTTCTAATGGCTACGACTATCATAAGTATGCAGCTCCCACGGGGGAAAACCAAACGGGAATCGAAAGTAGCCTTAACACGTATTCGGAAAACCCGCAGTATGAGGTTCCCAGTTTGGTGTTGCGCGACACCCGTCTGAAGTCCTTATTTACTGCCAAGCCTGGCTCGGGGAAGCCCTTACGGCTTCTACCTCGACTGCGCCAGCACGCAAGGGAATCATCAATCGCTATAACTCGACGACTGGAGTTCGGGAACGCGGGCTGGTACAAGGCAAACACGTGGAGTGGTATTCCAATCAAGACATCAAGGATATGTATACCACTCCGGATGGCAACGGGGAAAAATTCCTGGAATTCTACAAGCCGCGGGCGCGAACGATGCGCAAACTAGGAATTGTCGGCTACTCGGAGCCCGATGAGCGCGGCTTTCAATACCCCCTCTATGATAGTATAGACGATGGTATTTCCAACGATGCCTTCCGCGTTACGTTACCTGGCAAAGGAATTGGTGCATTCCGCGTGACGGCAGAAGACGGAACGACCTATCACTATTCTCTACCCGTGTACCATTACTCGACGTACAGCGAATCAAGAGAAAAAACGCAGGATAAACCGGGCTTCTCTTCTTCCAGAATGGGAGATAACGGCAAGTTTATCTATGCCACCACTTGGTTGCTGACGGCCATTACCTCCTCGGACTATGTGGATCGGAATCAACTCGGGGTGGTTGATGACCAGGACTGGGGCGGCTGGGTTAAATTCGAGTATGGACGCTTTTCCACTGCCTATAAGTGGCGGCAGCCCTATGTGGGCGATTCCGAGCTGGAACAGGACATAAATAGCGTCAACAGTACCGGCAGCTTTTCCGAAGGCACGAAGCAAACCTATTACCTCAATTCCATTCGGACCCGCTCCCACACGGCGTTGTTTGTGAAGAGCGTCCGGCAAGATGGCCGGGGCACTTTCAAGCAAATGCCTCCAATCTGGGCTTTGACCAGCGCAATCCCTCTTCCTCGCTGCGGTTAAACGAAATTATCCTCTTAACCAACGAGGATGCCGATAAGCTCAGCACCCCGAATGGCATTAACCCAGAGATGGGGTCCTCCGCCTTAACGACCAATACGGCAGACAACGCTTTGATTCATGACGAGGAATCACTGCGCAATGGGGATACGTACCGAAATGTCCTGGACACCTACGACGTAGATGCAGCTCCCGGTATCCGGGCTTTTATCAATCAGCGGGCCTTGAAGCGGGTCGTCTTTAACTATAGTTACCGTTTGTGTCAGGGTACACCCAATTCCTTTCCTAACATTGCGGCCCTACCGCCCATGGAGATCGCCTCTGCCAGTGTAGGGCGAAGTGGCAAGCTCACGTTGGAAAGCCTTTCGACCTTTGGCCCGCTGAACACGAAGCTTATTCCTGACTTTAAGTTTAGCTACGCTAATAATCCGAGTTATAGCCGGGAGAAATGGGACGGCTTCGGCATGTACAACAGTGCCGCTACTGATGTAAACACGGGACATGCTATTACAGCAGATCATCCAACGGCTTCCAGCGATGGCGCCGCCTGGTCCTTAACAGAGATTCTCAATCCACTCGGTGGCCGAACGCAGATCAGCTACGAGCGGGACCAATACAGTACGGTGTCGGAACACGGGGCAAAAAACGTGTACTTCGAGAACACGACCAGTTCTAGTACCCTCGCGGTAAAAAACTTCTCCGGAAACCTAGCCGACTACATTCGAAGTGGTGATACCATTACGGTCAACGGATCCGCTAATTATGTGAGAGAGTGTAGGATAATTGGGGGAGAGAACCCCAAATACTCCTACAGGGCCTGTGATGTAGTCTTTCGGTACAAGCGGGTTGTGCTCTCGAACGTGACGGCTACATCTATCACAATCAGACCTGTTGATTGGCCTAATCCACAATGCGCAAATGACACGGACGAGACGTGCGGTGCTCCTTATGCAACCGGTGCACGTCTACAAGTGCTGCTACCCGAAACGAGGGAAGGAGGTGACATCAGAGTCGCGGCCGTGACGACCCGTGATGAGAATGGCACGGCGTATCAGGTTCGCTACCGGTATCATCAGCCTTCGCGCCCTACCAAAGCGACTTCTACCGGGGTTATCTCGAAGCTTCCCGAATACGTTGATCGGGTAAAAGGACTGCCCTTGTACGCGTGGTACGACTATCCGGCTACGTCTGTCATGTATAGTACTGTTACGGTGTTGCGGGGGCAGTTTCGTAACAACAATGACGCTGACCATGACCAGCGGGAAGAGTATTCCTTCTACACGCCGGTATCGCGGATGGTGCACGTTGAACAGGTGCAGAATGGAACCGATGGGCAGTATTTTGGGCGGCGTCTGACTACTACTCCTGGTCCCGTACTTAAAGTGGCCACCATCAAGCACCGCAGCAACAACATAACGGTTGACATGGGTAAGCTAGGACAGCCTAGAGCCATTCGCAAGTATAACCGGCGGGGCGAGCTGGAAATGACCTCCTCCTTCGGGTATGCTCATACCTTACCAAACGCCGAAGGCGTTTCAGGCCAGGGACGCTTCACGGAAGGAATAATGACCAATGAGATGTTGGATGAAGTGGACTACCGGGTGAATCGAACGACGAAAGAATACATTCCTACTACGGTCGCATCTACAACGACCGTCGCTAACGGAATGCAGGTTACCAGCTATAGCACCCTGTATGATTTTCTAACCGGTCAGGTGCTGGAAACGACAGCTCAAAACTCCTTAGGCGACACCTATGTAACCAAGACCGTACCCGCCTACACGCAACCCGGGTATGCCACGATGGGCCCCAAAGGGGAAAATCCCGCCAATCGAAACATGCTGAGTCAAGTAGCGGGCAGATACGTCTATAAGCAGAGTTCTCCGACGGAGCGGCGCTTGTTGGCAGCCAGTGTGCAGACCTGGAATGCCAACTGGACGACGTACCGCGGCTATCAGAATGGAGAGTATGTCGACGAAGCAGCCGCCAAACCGGTGTGGCGCCAACAGGATAGCTATGTCTGGAATGGCGCACGCCTGAACGGGGATGGCACCTACGCTGGCTTCACAGATTTTAATTGGAATCAGCCGACCCCAAGCGGGCAGGCCAATGGCTGGCTTAAGGTCGGCGAAGTCCTACGCTATGACCACTACTCCAAGCCCTTGGAAGTAATGGACTTGAACAGCCAGTATGCCGCGGCCAAGACCAGTTCACGCACCGCGCGGAAACTTGCTTCCGCAGCTAATGCCCGGTATGTAGAAATGGCTTACTCCGGCGCGGAAGATGAAGAATATCTCTACCCCAATGGAAGTTCGACTGCTACCGTTCATTTTAGTGGGGAGGTGCGCAAAGGCGGACAGCGGGATACCGTTCACCATACGGGCCAGTACTCCAGTAAAGTCCAAGCCGGGGAAAAAACGTTTACCTACCAAGCTCCCGTAAGCAGTTCGGCCGGCATCCGACCCGGTCGGCAGTACCGCTTAAGCGCTTGGGTACACCGCAGTGATGAGACAGCGAATGGGGGACGGCTGTACGCGACGCTCAACGGGAACCTCCTGGGCGAAGCGTCCATCCAGTCGCCTACGACCAAAAAAGCGGGTAACTGGTACGTACTCAATCTTTACGTTACCGTGCCAGCGGGCGCTTCGGGTCAACTCGTGGCTGGATGCCGCAACGCTGGAACGACTCCTGTTCTGTTTGATGACTTCCGTTTCCACCCCCTGCAAGGTCCGCTGACGGCGTACAGCTATGATCCACATACCGGAGCAGTAACCTACGTGTTGGATAATGAGAACCTCTACACTCGGTATTTCTATGATGCAGCGGGTAAGGTCACCCACATCTACAAAGAGACCCTGGATCGACCCAACGACGGCTCCGCTCCGGCAAAGCTGGTACGTATCTCCACCTACAACTATGCTCGCAATGCGAAATACCCCATCAGTGTAAAGTTTGGTTCAGTTCCCGCCGGTGGCTCTGTTTCCCCTGCTAGTACAACCCAGGTAGCGACGGATGAGGAGACAACGTTCACGTTCTCCCCTACGAATTGTTCATTTAAACTTGTTCCCTCATTTATTGTCGATAGTGACGGCATCGTCCGGAGCGGCTCTTTTACCCTGGCGGACGGCACTCAGGTTACTATGACAGGTGCTCGGTTAACTGTCACCAATGTGCAAGGTGCTCATACGGTTACAGTCTCGTATGCATATGAGAACCATCCTGCTGCCAACACCCAAGTCTATGATTGTCTGCTGGACGAAGCAGGCTGCCCGAATGGAATGGTAGAAGAGTACACAGCCGATGGATGTGGTGGTAAATTAAACATTCTTAAGCCTTACAGGAATGAAACAATATGCCCACCTAAGTATGGTTGTTTGCCTAATCGACAACTTCCTAAAAGCTCAAACAAAAGAGCGGTTTCACGAGAAAAAGTACAATCTTCGATACTTCCCGCACGAGCCGTAAAGCCCGTTAAATAGAAACAAACTTACATATGGAGGAGTTACAGGAGGCCCCTCAGTGAGGGGTCTCCTGTGTACCGATGTTAGGATAGCTAAATCGCTGATTAAGCTGAACGATATATTCAGCTTAATCAGGGTACCTTATCCTTGTAGAGGCGCGCACTGCTAGATGTTGGCGACCATGCGGCCCGTCGCCCGTGGGGCAATCCGCAGCAGCGTGGGCAACAGCTTCATGGGTCCCGGCAACGCCATCGGTTGCCGCCGGGCCAGGGCCTTGAGCGTAACCGCCGCTACCTCCTCCGTCGTCATTTTCTTCCGCGTTTCGTGGGCGGTGCCGGGGGTGTCCGTGGTGGTCGGCAGCAACTCGAGCACATGCGTGCCCTTGGGCGCCAGCTGCCGGCGCAACCCCTCGGCAAAGCCATGCAGCCCTGCCTTTACCGCCCCATAAGTCGGCGCACGCGTGGGCGACACCAGGGCAAAGCCGGAGGTGACAAACACAAGGGCCGTCAGGGCGGGCCAGCGCACGAGGACTTCGCTGGTTAATTGAATAGGGGCCGTCAGGTTCAGCGCCACCTCCTGCTCCAGGTCGGCGACCGGGTCCGTCCCGGTCGTGAAATCCCGTTCGATGAAGCGTCCCGCATTGTTGACCAGCACATCGAGCCGCCCAAACCGCTCCGCGACTCGGTCGAGCAGGCGGGTGCGGTCCGCCGCCTGGGTCACATCAGCCTGGATGGCCAGTGCCGCCGGGTAGGTGCGTGAAAAGTGGTCGAGGGCTTCGCGGGACCGGCCACAGACGGCGACAGCCGCTCCCTGCGCCAGAAAGGCTTTCGCCAGGCCCAGCCCAATCCCCATTGTGCCCCCGTAATTAAAACTACCTGTGTCATGGTGTAGGTGGAATGTAGAAGTTGAAAAACTTGTGTAAAGCGACCGGTGGCAGGGGGCGAACGAAGCGCTTGCGTAGAGGAAGGAGGTAGTGCGCCCCTTGGCCTTGCCAGCGGCGCGGGCGCTGAGCAATTCCTGGTCTGTGCCGTTGGCGATGACCTCCAGAGGCTGGTGCGGGGAGCTATCGGCACCCGCGACCGTACGCACCAGCGGCTATAACCGGCGGGTCGTCCAGGGCCATTTTGCCCGCCCGCACCGCGGCCATCCGGGCCGTCAGCGACCGGTACCTTTGCGGAGGCGACTTAGCGACTGGGGGTAATGCCTAAATACGAGGCGATGTAGTGTTGCGGCACGCACAAGGCGAGGTCGGGGTAGCGCTTGACGAACTCCTCGTATTTTTGCCTGGCCGTTCCAAATAGCAGAAAGTCGCTGTCTTTTAGGTTGTTGAGCAGCGCTACCTCCGTCAGCAGCTTGCTCAGAATGAAGAGTTTGGGAACTTCTACTAGGAGTTGCTGCCAAGTGCGCTTGTCCAGCACCAGCAGCTCGCATGCCGTCAGGGCCTGAATACCTACCTGGCTGGGCCGGTTGCTATGAAAGCTTTCTAAATCCAAGATGAACTGGTGGGGCCGAATGAAGCACCGGGTCGCCTCTTGCTCAGGCTCTCGGCCCACGAGGTAAAGCCGACACACCCCGGCGCTGACAAAGCCCAACTGGTTGGGGGAGTCGCCGGGGGCAAAGAAATGCTCGCCTGCCCGTAGCGACTGCGCCCTAAACGGGTCGGTTACCTGGGTAATTTCATCAGCGTGCAACACGCCGCCGAACCCGAAGGCCTTGCGTAGATTTTCCATGAGCTTACGTACGCGGCTGCATCGCCAATTTCTTCACGAGGTGGATGGCGCACCGTGCACCCAAGAAACGGCCGCTGCCAATTTGGAATACCTTGCCTTTCATCATAGTAGAAGTACGCTGCAAAGGTCGAAGCGCGTCCGTGGAATCCGCGTTACCAATTGGTAAGAAATACCACGACTACCTAAAAAGCCCCTGGCGCTTGGCTGCAACATCCGGGGCTATGCCAGACCGCTGGGTGACTTATTTACGAAAGACGACCATGACGCGCGCCTTTTTGACCAGCGCTAAAGGCCAACGACGTAGTGCGTATTGGCAAAGGCGACGTTTAAACCACCGTATTTCTGAACTAGGATTTGGCGGCTATAAGTCCAACTTTAGGTCCTCCCGAGTGAGGTACCCGCCACGCTCTAGAGCCAGTTTTAGTGACAGCTCGCAGTAAGGCTCAAAATCCTCGTTGGTTGCGATTTGCTGTGCGATGCCCCGTTCGGAATTGAATTGCAAAATCGTGGGCACAGCAACTTCAGTAACGGCCTGAGTAATGAGTTGGATGCGCTGGATACTTCCCATTGGGCTCTCCAAATCCAACGCGACTTTTAACTCCTGCGGATTTGGAACCACAAATTGCAACGCCTTCCGAAAATGACACAGATGGAAGGCCGGGAAGGGCAGCAGACCAGGCTCTACATCTTTGAGAAGGAAGGCGAGGGAAATCGAAAATTGACCACCATACAAGGATTTTGCAAGGCCGATGACGGACACACAAGCGCCGTTATCGCGATACCAATCATCTTTTCTGCGTTCAAAGCCGTGAGGGGCTAAGAGAGAGTCAAGCAGTTTGACCAAGTCGCGTTTGGTGTTCAAACTATTGTCCATACGAGGGGCTCTTTGCTATGCACTTGAGGGGTTAGGTACAAAGATTGGCTCGTTTTAATGTACAAGTCAACTAGGAAGTTGTGGTACCAGAAAAGCTGGGTAAAACGATCCGATTCGGTTCAAAAAACTTGTTCAGCAATCAAAGTACAGGGCAGACTACCTTCGTAATGAGAAACCTGTACTTACACCATACATATCGGCTACGCCCGCATTTCCACCCGCGACCAGAATATGGAACTACAACTGGATGCTACACTAACTCTCCCACGACCTTTTTGAGCGCGGCGGTGCTTTTCCAGTAGAGTAGGTTCGTTGTCGCCGTTTCTGCCGGCCGCCGGCTGCTACGACTAGCTAGGTCGGCGTACAATTCCACCAGCTTCTTCGTGTTGCGCAGGGGGTAGCAGGCAATTTGGCAAGCAGGGCGTCCAGGACCTGCTGCAACGCATCATCGGTGGTGGCCTCAATGGCGCGGGCTTGTTGCAGAGTGTCGGCCAGGCGCTGCACGGGGACGAATTCGGCGGCCAGAAAGCGGCCGAGTATGGCACCTAAGGTAGTCGGAACCAGCCTGCCCGTGTCGCAAGCCCGCAGGAATACTTCTATAGCCAGGGCCCGGCAAGCCGGCACGTGGTGCAGCAAACCAATGGCCAGCACCACGGTAGTAGGTTCGGTGAACACGGGGCCGGGTCCGAGCAGCTCACGCAAGGCGGCCTGCACAACATCCCGCTCGATGGCTTCCAAGCCGTCAGCCCAGGCAGCGGTGCGCAACACATGCCACTGCAACGGTGCCGGATTGTGGGGTATCAGGCTTGCCACGAAGCGGTAGTCGTGGGGCAGTAGCCACCCGGCCTGCCCCATGGCGCGAAAGCGGGCGTGCTGGGAGTAGAGCAATAGCGGCGAGGGCGGCGTCTGGCTGGTGTATTTACTTGGAAACTGCAGGACAGAGTACCGGTGCGTAACCGTGGGCGTGCCTGGTTTCCTTTGCTCCACCCACGTATTGGTTTTGCCCTCAAAGTGCCACTCGGGTATCCAGGGGCGTACCACGCCGGTGTAATCCGTCGCACTCACGGCAGCGAGTTCCTCGAATACGCCCTCCGGATGACGGGTGCGTGCCGTCACCGCCCACACCCAGGGCCAAGCATCAGCCAGGGCGGTAGAGCCGGCAGGGTGGCCTGGCCGCAGCGTCGGTAAGCGGTGCTGGTCAGGTGTCAATAGCCACTGGAGGAGTTCGCGCAGCTCCGGCCGCTGCAGTTGGGGGAGTTGGGCCAGGGCTGTGCGGGCATCTGCTGCGTGCGCGTAGGCCGTGCGGGCCAGCGCCACAATCAGGTCGGCCGGATCCGGATCCGTCTGGGCCGCCTCATAGGCCAACAGCCGTTCGATCAGCACCGATGGGGCCACCCAATGGGGCGCGTGCGAGGGAGTACTCAGCAAGGGCAGGCCGGAACGGCTGCGCAAGTGGTGTTCGGCTGTCACGAAGCGGCCTTGCTGCACGAGTACAAGCGGGTCTGAGGTATCCTGATCGTCGCGCACGTTCACCTTGCTTACACGCTCCGTGGTAAAGCCCTGCGCCCAGCTGAGCACCAGCGCCTCTACCAACCCGCGGTGCCCTGCTAGTCCATTCTCGGCAATGAGGGCCGTGGCCGGCTCACCGGTTTTGCCCTTCAGCAGCGGGCGCAGCTGCACCAGATAGGGCCGCAGCTGCTGGGCATAGTCTGTTGGCCAATACGGCTGCAATCGCCGCAGGCCGTCGACCCAGCGTTCCAGGTCCAGTACATGCTCATCGCGTAGGACTTGGCCTGTGAGAAACAGTAGCTCGTGCCAGTCGGCGACGGGTGGCAGCGCGTTGGCAACCGATAAATCGGGTACGAACCCAGCGTGCGGAACATAGGGGGCGGTTACAGTCGGCAAGGGCTCGGTAGCAGGAACCAGCCAGGGTACCAGGAGTTGACGGGCACCCGCCGACAGCAGCTCGGTGTACTCGGCCAGGGAGCGGGTCAGGGAGGTGGTTATATCAACTGATAACGGCGGCTGTTGGGCCCGCAGCACCGAAACCAACAGCTTGGCAGCCTTTGTCTGTACGGCGGCATCGGCGCTGGCCATGGCGGCGACAGCCAGGCGGCCTATCTCTGGTGCTACGGTAGGGTCGCGCGTGAGCAGTTTGTCGAAGCCACTGAGCAAGGTGCGTTGCACGGTTTTGAGGTTCTGGCGCATCACCAGGCCTTCCGCGTACAGCAACAGGGGGGCAGGCTTGAACTCGGGCCGGTCCCAGAGAGCCTTCAGGTGGTCCAGAGCGAAGGTAAGGACCTGCGGTTGGGTGTGGGCCAGCAGGTCGACAAATTCCTGCTGCCGTTCCAGGCACTCTTCGGGCGTCGGCTGCAGGGCAAGAAACAGGTTCTTGAACCACGTCAGCAATGGCCGGCGGAAGTCGCGCCGCAGGGCCACGAGGCAGTGGCTAAGTAAGCTGGCACGGGAAAGCCGTTGTGCCGTGGTCAGGTGCAGCAGCACGTCGAGCCAGGTGACCTGCTGCTGCGCTATCCCCGTGTACACGATGGACGAGTCCACCGTGGTATCGTACGCAAAGAAGGCCAGCACATCCCGCCCCAGGATATCGGCTGCCTGCTCGAACTGGGTCAGCAGCTGTGTACGGGAGGGCGGCTCCTGCTGGGTTCCGAACCGGGTGTAGTGGTGCTGTGTCAGGGAGTGGGCTAATGTCCGAGCAAACAGGGCCGGCTCGTAGTCAATGAGCTGCCGGGCTTCCATTTCCCGCAGCAGGGCATAATCGGGCAGGCCCCACTGCCCGCCGCGGGCTTGACGCTCCAGCCACTCGGCAAACCAGATTGGGCGGGCATGCGCTACTACAGCCAGGAACTGCTCCTGGTTGGCGGCCCGTTCGCTGCCATGTCCCCAATACCTGCCCACGGTGTGATTCAGTCTTAGCGCTTCCTTGCGGGTATACGTGGCCACTGCCGTCAGAAACAGCATCTCCAACTGGGCTTCCGTTCCCGTCCGCCCCCAGGTGACGACTCCAAGTTGACGTACCGCCGTGAGCTCGTTGCGTAGGGTCTTGGCTTTGGAGCGAAGAGCGACAATATCTTTTTTATCTAGGGCTAGCAGAAACGGGACCAAGTGGGAAACACTCAGGTGCCGGATGATATGGTCGAAAGTGTCAATGGGGGACATATAGGACAAAGAAAGGGCAAATAGAGTGGAGGCAGATAAAGTGCATGCTGTGAAGAGGATACATAGCTCTCTCTTGCATAGGGGGCTATATCGCTCCAAGACGGCCGTAGGCTCATGGCTGTGAACTGGGCGCAATTTGTGTGAATGCCCTCTCCCGAAGAAAGGCGCACAGCAGTCAGGAACAGGACTGGTAAACCTAATAGCTGGCAAATTAGACCATACACACTAGCTTGACATCCGCTTTACTTATGGGATTACTTACTTTTCCAGATATGTTACTGAAAGAGTATGCTTGCTAGGCA
Organism: Hymenobacter cellulosilyticus; assembly: GCF_022919215.1. Taxonomy (NCBI): domain Bacteria; kingdom Pseudomonadati; phylum Bacteroidota; class Cytophagia; order Cytophagales; family Hymenobacteraceae; genus Hymenobacter; species Hymenobacter cellulosilyticus. Next base: position 73,885 of record NZ_CP095047.1, read on the forward strand.
CCAATTCCAGCGAAGAGCAACTAAAGAAAGCAGATAGAAAGTAGAAGATGACACTTAACACGATAGCGCCTTCCATGAAAGTTCTGTTCGTAGCGCTCCTTTGTAGCCTCAGCCTTTCCTCACTTCGTTGTGAGCAATCTGTTTCAAGACCACCACTTCGGGACCCAACATGGATAAAGATTCCCTTGCGTAGTGGCTGGACATGCGCTGTACCGCAAGGCTTTACAAATACACCTACTCGGGGAGTTGATTCAGCCCCTGGCATTCTTCAATCAAAACAGCATAAGATTCATCTTGATTATGATAGTGGGGGTGATTCGGGACTGCAAGACTCCGCTCTCTGCACGCTTACGCATAGAACAGAACGAGCAAAGAAGGATATTCAATCCGATTTCTACACGACGTATTACAAAGTGTCTTCAACCCATACCGCGCAGGTAGACACGATAAACAATGAGATTGCCATACTTGTAAAACCACTACAGAGTGGAACAGGTACTGTGAATCTTAGTATTTCATCTTGCACTACAGGCAGGTGGCTAAGTATCACAGGGGAGCAGTTAACTCCCACACAAGAAAAATTGGTTTTAGAGATATTCCAGACCATGAAACTTGACCAGTAGTCAGGCTTCACCTAGCGTGCTATCGTTTTCGTGATAAAGTATCGCAAGGGGTTGAGTTCCCCGCCGGCCCATAGAAGTACTTGCTCTCCTGATGGTTGGCTTTGCCCCTTTTATCCCGTCCTCTGTTGGGTTGACAAGGCTTGATAAGCCGGAGCTTATTAGTGCCAAAGAGGCGTCTCCGTGTCCAAGAACCGGATGGTTTCTGGACACTCTCGCCACCCGCCCCAGCGGCCCCGAAAACGCGGTTTTTCGGGGCCGTTTTTTCTGCCACTTTTTGGACACCTGAACGGAGAGTATAAGAATAGCCCGTGGGGGCAGCCAATAGAAAGGATTTCCAGCTCTCTTATGAGTAAAAGACTAATTTTACTCAACTAACTCTCATCATTAGACTTAATAAAGGAGATGGGATGTGTCTGAATACGGCCTCCTCCTACTTTATAGTGTTGTACTGGACATTACTTAAAGGCCTTACAGCACCACTCTGGATACCACTATTTAGCCATTTAAACAAAGATGGCTTAACAAGTGGATACGAAGTAAACCACAGCATATATGCGTCTTACTCCAAAACAGCGGGCATCTGTACTGAATAACGTCAAGGCGATAGACCAAGCTTGCTTCGATGAAAAGCATATCAAGGACTTGCTTATTGATTTGAGGGAGTTTGTTGGACCAAAATCTATTATTAGAGAGCTAGGTCACTTTATTGCGCACTATCAACGTGATTCTGGTAAGTATCATGCTGAGCTAAGTCTGCGTGTGGCAAGTAAGAAATTTCTCTCTCCAAAAGGGCAGAAGCGGGTTATTGATTATGACATTGATTTCACAACCCTGCCAAAAGATTTATATGATATAATATTTAATCATGGTTTAAACCAAGTTAATAAACTAGCTCCTCATATACTCCAGCCTTTCAATAAAAAGATAATTAACACCATGCTCATTGATAAATATACTAAAAACAAAGATTATTATGTGATAAATGATGTTAGATATGTAACTGCTTTTAGGGAAATTGCAAAAAAGTGCCTCTCCTTATTTGTGAATAAACCTGTTTTTTCTTACAAGCAAATGATTCATAGTATGGATAATGAAATTAAGCAGTTTTACAGTGAGTATATGGCCGGTGTTAAATATTCTAGTTCAATAAAGAAAAATGCTAATGATGTTTTGTTGTGTATTATGAGCTTGCTGCAGGATGCGCACTTTAATTTGTTTGACGGTTCTACAGCAAAGTTTCAACTAATTGCTGTTGGTACTATAGTAAAGGTCTTAGCAGAGAATGTTTTGATAAAAGACCCTACGATGGCTATTTCTGGAGCTGTTCAAATTGGTGATAGTGAGTTTGAGAATATGTCAATCTTTATAGATTCTGACATAAATCCAGCAAAAATTCATCCTGATAATTACAAACAACTTGATTATTCAATGCCTTTTAGGGCTGTTTATACTAAACGTGATGACAACGGTTCGTTAAGGCTATTTCCTTATTAATTCATTTATAGTCTATGAAAGCAGCCATCTACGCCCGCGTGAGTACCCGCGACAAAGGCCAAGACAACGAAAACCAGCTACGTGAGCTGCGTGCCTTCGCGGATCGAAAGGGCTACTCGATATATAAGGAGTATACCGACCAGGAATCTGGCGGCAAAGCTGATCGACCCGAGTTCAAGCAGCTCTTCCTGGATGCTCACCAGCGCCGCTTCGACGTGGTTATCTTCTGGGCTCTGGACCGTTTCAGTCGAGAAGGAGTAGTGGAAACATTGAACCACCTGCAGAAGCTCTCGGCCGCTGGTGTTCAATTTCTATCTTTCACCGAGCAGTACTTGGACAGCACAGGCGTTTTCAAAGATGCCATCATCGGTATTCTTGCTACAGTGGCCAAGCAGGAGCGTGTACGGCAAGGGGAGCGAAGTAAAGCAGGTCAGCATCGAGCCCGTGAGAAAGGCAAGCTTATCGGACGTCCTACAGTAGATATTGAGAAGGTTGTGGACGTTAAGCGTTTGAAGGCAACCGGTATGTCAGATCGAGCCGTTAGTCGAGAGTTATGTTTGTCTCCTAGTACAGTAGCTAAATACCTTGCCTTGACTCCTTCAAGCAATCAATAGTAACGAACGTTTTCTTCCAAAATCACATCTGTAGACATGGTCAAGTACCTCGAAGAGCTTCTTCACGAAAAAACCAAGGATAGCCAAAGCTCAATACTTTTTGCCCAATGGAGCTACGATAAAAAAATCATTCCTACTGCTTTGCAAGCAGTGGCAAACCTGTTTCCACATTATAGTCTACATGATGAGTCGCATTCAGTAACTATTATCAACAATATAGTCCGAATACTAGGGAAAGAAAACTTAACGAAGCTTTCCTCCATCGATATATGGCTTATTTTAGAAGCAGCCTATTGGCATGATTTGGGGATGGTTGTCTCAGGTGAGAAACTAGTTGAAACTATGAGTTCTAAAGAATTTATTCAATTTATGACAGAATTGATAAATGATAAAAAGAATTCATTACATGATTTTGCTGTAAAGTTTGAAGTAGTGGATGGGAAAATCAAGGTTAAAAACACAGTGTATAATCTTGAGCTAAATGATAGTATTAAGTTTATTCTTGCAGAATTTTTTAGACGAAAGCATGCTGAAAGGTCCAGTGAGATAGTTTCAAATCCAATTGCTGAATTGCCAATTGTGTCTCCTAGAGGAGTGATTCCTGAACGAATAATTAGGATCTTGGGAGACATATGCTCAAGTCATACGAAAGATTTTAGTCAGGTAATGTCTTTGTCTTTCAATGAAGTTGGAATTGATATTGAAAATGCTCATCCTAGATTCGTGGCTTGTTTGCTAAGGATTGGTGATCTGCTAGATTTAGATAATAATAGATTTTCTGAAGTTATGCTACGGACTTTAACTAAAGTTCCGATTGATACTTTGAACCACAAGGCAAAACATCTTGCTATAACTTCATTTCGCGTTGATAGAGAAAAGATTGAAATAACTGCTAATTGCGAAGATTACGATATTGCCAATATAACTCAGCATTGGCTTAATTATCTTAATTCTGAAATCAGCTCTCAAATGATAAATTGGAACGATATTGTTCCAGATAAAAGTTTTGGATATTTGCCTACGATAGGGGCATTGAAAGTTAATCTTTTGAACTATGATTTAATAGATGGAAAAAACAAACCTAAATTTTCAGTTGATACTGACAAGGCATTAGATTTGCTTAGAGGTGCAGGAATTTATGACGGCGCTTATCAGTCTATTAGAGAAGTGCTTCAAAACTCCGTGGATTCCTCTTTAATAAGAGTGTGGCTAGAGCATAAAGGAAAAGCCGACTTTAGTTCTCCACTTAGTGCAAGCTTTAAGGCTATTGTTTTAAATTATCCTATAGTAGTAACTATTGAAAAGCTGGGTATTGAAAATGGATACACAAGTTGGAAGATTGATATTGAAGATAAGGGAATAGGTATATCGAAAAATGATTTGAAATTCCTGATGAATACGGGGAGTTCTTCTAAGAATTATGCAAAAATAAATATCGTGAATGAAATGCCTGTTTGGATGAAACCATCGGGGACATTTGGTATCGGTTTTCAAAGCATATTCATGATTACCGATCAAGTTGTTATTTCGACAAAAAGTTATTTTGATGAAAATCGACAGGTAATAGAGCTGAACAGCCCAAGCTCGAAGAAGGATGGTGATGTCCTTATTAAAAAGGAAAGCACTTCTCATTTTGACAAGCCAGGTGCAAAAATTTCCATCGTGCATAAGACGAAGGCAATACCAAGTAGATATAGTGTAAAGTTTGATCATCGTCATGCCAGTAGTATAGCTGAAAATTTCGATCCTTTCGTACATGAGTCACTAGATATTGAGATAGGGAAGATAATCGACGAGGTAATTTCGTTTTCTGATAAAGCTTATCTCCCAGTGCAATTAATTGTAGAAGGTGACCGGTTAGACGATATTAAGGAAGTTAATAGCTTTGAATTCTACGATAGTTCAACAAATACAGAGATTAGTGTTTTTAATAATAATGCACGCAGATACCACAGTTTGATTTCCTATTACAAGGGGCAAGTGTTTGAAAATGGTATTAATGATTTATTGTTCTTGAGGTTTGAGATAAACATCCATAAGGATAATGCATACGATGTTTTAACGCTTAATAGAAATAAAATTAAAGATGAATATTACCCAATTCTTAAAAAAGATCTTTTAAGTTCTTCGTTTAAACTTATTACTACAATCTATAATGACATTGAAGATAATAATAGTAAAATAGATGCGAGTATGTATTTGCATTTTTATGCAAATGACAAAATGAAGAAAAAGTACGACCTGTCAAAATATGATGATTGGAGGAATTATAAAGTTGAAGTTGATGGTGAAGTGATGTTGTATGGTGATTTATTTGATTCAATCAAGGTGTTAAAAATTGTTACAGGTATGAATAAGGATCCAGAAAAAGAGTTCTTTGCATTGTCCGATCACGAGTTGACAATACATATTGTTGGTGATTCATATGCGAATAGTTTATACACACATTTTTTTGTAAATCAGGTTTCAAAAGCATTTCAAGAAATAAATACTAGTATAACTGAGGATGGCAGGCGTATGCTGGTCTTATATCGAGATCACGCTAATAGAGAATTAATGAATCTGGATGGTGTTAAGAGAGTAATTCGTAGACGAGAGATCTATGGTTCACGAACAACTGTTCCTTGTCCTAGCGATTTTTTTGAACTCCGTTTAAAGGAAAAATCTCATATTCCTTATTTGGGGCACTATAGAATTGATCATAATGCTCTGCAACTCGCAACTTACCCTGAAATGGTTTTTCCATATGTGCTTGAAAGAAAGGGGAAGTATAAGTACCAGTATGTTAAATCTATTAATGAGAAGCTGTATAATTGGATTTATGAAAACAGGTTTGATAAAAGCACTTCCAAAGAACAAATAATTAATGCATATGATAGATTTTGTAGTCAAATAGATATTGATGAAATCAATCGTCAAATAAGGAAGACTGATGGTGAAGAATAAAATGTTAATAAACCATTTTCGTCACGCCTTTATTAAAGAATAGATTTTGTGTCAAAACTTCATAAAGAAGGCCCGCTACCAATCGTAGCGGGCCTTCTTTATGAGAAATGGGGAAACGAGGAAAGTGGAATCAGGCCACTACGGCCATCGGCGCTTCGTTCTGCTCATCCAGCATCCGGATGGCGTCGCGCTTCATGTCGTTGTCCACGTGCACGTATTTCATGGTGGTTTCAATCTTCTCGTGGTCCATCAGCTTTTGGAGCACTTCGACTTTGCCCTTGCGTCGGATGAACTCGGTAGCGAAGGTTTCCCGCCCGATGTGGTGGTGCAGGTCTGTTTCGATATCGAGTTGGCGGGCAATAGCCTTAAGAGCGCGGTTTGAGTATTGGTTTGAGTATTGGTCCGAGTAATTGTAAAAGCCCTGCTGGCCTTCCTCGCGCTGGGCATCTTCCAGGTAGCTAATAGCCTCCTTAGTGAGCGGCAGCATCATATCCTGCAGCTTCTTGTCGTAGGTCTTCTGAATCTGGAAGGTGAGCTCGTGGCCTTCGAGCTTGGCGGCGCCCAGGTTCTTCAGGTCGCCCAATCGTAAGGAGCTACAGCAGCTAAAGAGGAACCGCTGTAGCACACGCCGGTGCACGCTACCGACCGGCAATTGGGTATAGTAGACCTTCAGCTTCATTAGCTCACCAGGCTTTAGGGGCTTCCAGGTGCCAGCCTCCGTCTTGTTGTCGAAGTCATCGTAGGCGGGCTCGAAGCGCATCCCGTCCTTTTTGGCCAGCGCTAGGTAGGCTTTCACATCTTTATGCCGCCCCAGCGGGTATTGACCGCCTTCACGGTCTTGAGCAGGTAGCCGTGGAAATCATCCACGAACTTGGCGTCAATGGTGTCGAAGGGGATGGCACTACGGAATGCCTTCAGGCAATTGAGCGTGCTAGTGTGATTTTTCTTCGTGGTGGGGCCGATGTGGAGCCGGTGGCCCTTGCCCTTGCGGCTCCGCTCGTGAATCTTAGCTTCCATCCAGGTGATAAAATCGTTGCGGCTGCTATCGGTATCATAGCTGTAGTTGAACCGCTCGATGGTCAGGGCCTTCTTCGTCTGACCCGTCAGCAGCCGGTGCTCCACGAAAATATCGTTGGCCTTCGCCCGGGCCTGGCCGATGATCAGGTTGTAGTCGTCGGCCAACTTATCGAGCAGCTGCTGGGTGCCGCCAGCGGCGGCGTGGGCCCGCTGCAGCACCTCCTTATAGTTGGAAGGCTGCTTGCCCTTCGGCAGGCTGCTCAGGCACACGCCTAGCACCTCATCAAATAATTCCGGATACCAGGCAATGCCCAGGCCTTTGGCGATCATAGCCCGCCGAATAACGACTTGGAGACGCAACTGGCAGGTACCGTCTTTTCGGGCCGGCTGCCGCAACACAACTTTCGCTGAAAAATTCATGGTATGCATTTGGTATGCGCGTAAATGCAAAAAGCCTGAAAACGGACCCCTCTAGCTTGCTAGAGGGGTCCGTTTTCAGGCTAATAGGCAGGGTTGCTACCTACAAAGTACCCGGAGCCGGGGTCGAACCCCGACGAAGATATATTGCCAAACTAAAATCTAAGATAATCACCTCACAGCAGAATAGAGTTTATACTGATCTGGTAGTCTCTTCCAAGACAGGACCCACGTGAGTTCCCTGATGGAAGAGACTGGGTTCAACAGCAACTGTAGCTCGCTTGAGAATAATTCTGTCCTGTATCATTACATAAACGCACCTTTATGTAACTGTCGAGTAAACGTAAAAAAAGCCCTTACGCTACGTAGGGCTTTTAGAAGTACAAGAAGACAGCAGTGGGTTATCGAACAAAGAAGCCTTTGGCCTGCCAGGTTGCGACATTCTGGGTTCTCACGAAGCGGGTCTCAACATGGCCCCAGGCATCAATTTGATACATCACCGTCTTGCCGGCTTCGCGAGCCTGCAGGGCTTCTCGTTGTTCGACAGAGGATAACGGCTGGGTAAGCGGTTCAGCGGGTTTACGCACCCGGGGGCGTTTGGCAGAATCAGACATGCCAGGACAACAGGACGTGCTGGGAAAGGTTCTGGCGCCGTCGGTGTAGGCATACTACCCCTTGCGTTACCGCCGACCAAAAATAGAGCGCTCTCTACCCGGGAGACGATGCCACCAATGATTCTCCATTCAAGGTCTGACTACTTCCACCAGCCAATGCTCCCCGACTAGCAGAAGGGTTACTTATATCAGCACTCCTTATTATATAGAGTGCACGGACTGAAGTTGCCGCAAAACGGCTGATATAACATTTAACAAATGCTCCTTCGTAGAATGCGAACAGGTTCGCGTTATGCCTATGAGTCGGGGGCGAAGCTGCGACTAACATTGCGCACAGCTATTTACTCAGCAATCAACCACTGCATCGCCTCGCCCTCATCTGTGAAGGTTTTGGCTGTGTAGCCCCGGCGCTTCTGAAAGTCGGCATCTGGAACCCCGGCGGAAAGGACGACGAAGTCGGGACGTATGAGCACGGCTACCCGGAGGATTATGCCGGTGGCAAACCGTTCAGCAGCCTTGGCGTCAGGCAATACCGTTCTGAAAAAATCATTAGCGTTGTATGCCGTTGTATCGCCGTGGACGCGGAAGTCTGCTAACCAGCGCCAGCAGTTGGTTTTTTGCGCTGTGCTCAGCATAGCACGGTCGTCATGGGTAAAGTCCTCTTCGATTCCTGGACCACTCCAACGAGCAATAAGTAAGTGTTGGTCGGGCTGCGTGACGATGTTGATGGTGGTGCTCATTTCGGTGGACGTTTTTGAAGTTTCAACTGATTTGCTAGCGCCTGTGGATGGAGTCAGGACTGCCAGTTGCTTGTGTTCGGTCAGTAGCTGCACGGTTTGCTGCCAGAAAAACATGGCTTCGGGCATACTGCGCAGCTTATTTAGAAAGTTGAATTGCGGGTCGGTAATGCGCAGGTCAGCAACAGCTTGGTCCTTGTAGATAGGCAATGCAGCGTAATCCTCTACTACTAAGCGCGCCGCCAAGTAAGCGGTTTTTGCCGCCGCGACGACTGCAATATCAATGTTGAAGCGAGTACCAATTAAGAAATTGGCAAACCGGACAATACCTGTTGCCAACTCCTTGGCGCCATCAGGGTCAGGCGTTTTAGCTGAATTGATTTTGTGCTGAGATAGCAGCAGAGCTGCTTGAATGGTATCCTGCAGGACTTCAGCAGGGGAATGCGGTAGCTGACGGTAAGCTAACTCTTTGGCAACAGTAGCCGCAAAGGACTTGGCAGCAGCTTCGACATTCTGCACTTCATCAAATAGTACGCCTACGTCAAACAGCTGCTTGATAATCTCTTGCTCCTTGCGCTTGCCATATAAAATACCGGTGGTTCGAGGAGCAAAGGCCGTGAGCTTGTCACCGGTGATGGACTCGACACTGGGCACTTTCACCATTTGAGGTGGGCCGTCGGATAGTAAAAACTCCGAGGTGACCGGTACGTCGCGTAACTCTGGGTACCCATGAACCTCGTATAGTACATCAAGGGCTACTCTCGGTTCTGAGTAGCCGGCTGAGCGTTTTTGGTTCAGGATGGGGGTGAAGTATAAATAATAATGGCCGCGAGGTACGCCGTCTTTTTTTGTGCTCCGCTTTTCATCGTACTCGACGCGCAAAAACGGGGGATGTTCCGCAATACGATTTAGCACCGCTTCTAATTCCTCGGGCGACATTTCGGTCACGATGTCTACATCGACGGAGAAGCGGCGGGCCTTTTTGAGTAACAGAACCAAGCAGGTACCTCCTTTGAAGACAAAGGGAATGGGCTCCTGAGCCAAGCGTTCAACCAGTGTTAACGCCAGTATCATTTTCTCGGCAATGCTTGGGTCGATATTCTTGTGGCGTTTGCCTAGATGTTCTATCCATTCGGGTTGGAAGGTCTCGGGCGTAATCATTGCAAATTGATTGAGTGAGGCCAGTCGGGTAACTGGCGGAGAAAGCGGCGCAACTCGGGGGCCTTGTGGCGGCGTTGCGCGTAGCTTAGAAGGGTGCGCTCGTCAAGGGCGTAGGAGCGGTGGGCGTTGCTGAAAATGATTTCCAGCTCGCGGCCCTGGTAGGCAGCGAATAAATTGGGGCTGCTGAAGAGGTCGACCAGCATCTTTTCCAGGCGGGGTACTGGCACCCGCTTGACCTGCTGCACCGGAGCGCGTCTAACGAAGGCCGTGACAATTATTGGCTTGTCGGTTTCGGCCACGTAGTAAGAAAGTATTTCGGGGTCGGGACGCAGAAATACGCGGTGAGAGTGCCGGTCTTTGAGGGCGAAGAAAACAGCCTGTACGTAGTCGCGGGGAACTTCTACAATCAGGAAGTTGCGGGCGGCCTGGTGCAGACTGAATTCATTGGCCCAAGCGGTGGACCAGAGGCAACCTTCGGGCATTTGCAGCTCTTTAACGAGGGCACGCCATATGTTCCGCTCAGTGCTGGCCAACTCAGGCAGGTAGCTGGAGTACTTCTGCGCGGTGCTGGCCAACGTGTAGCGCCCCCGCCCTAGCGATACGAGCAAGCCGCGGCTCACCAGCTCATATATGCGCCAATCAAGAGTAGTCTGCTTGGCTTCAGGCTCGCGGCGCCGATAGAAATCAAAAACCTGGGCGCGAGTCAGCTCTGGATGTTGCGCAAAAATGTTGCGCAACTCCAGCCAATTCAGCGTTTTGGGGACACTTTCTTCTTGTTCTTCCATTGAGCAAAGATGTGCCACTATTTTGAATTAGTGGCATATCATAGGTCGTAGTACGGAAGAGTTAACGCGTAGTTGCTGCAAAAGAAAAAAGGACCTATGATGTGCCACTAATTTGTAGTAGTGGCACATCATAGGTCCTTTTTAATTTAAGAACAATGTGTGGGGCTCAGAAAGAATTTACTGTTAAAAGTCAGGCTACCTATACTGGAAGCTATTATTCACTTTGGCATAACTGATCTGTGGATGCCACAGCCTACTCAGTCATTGACGGCAGAAGGGGCTACACTTGGTAACAACCTCCTAACCCCCATAGGGTGAAAGGCCTTCCCCCGCCGAGTCCGGTACCCGGATTCATTCAGGCGAGCGGCAATCTCCCGCAGCGTCACCCCGGTGGCCCGCAATAACACCGCCAGTTGCGCCGCCTGTCGGTTGTTCAAATTCGTCTGCGCATTGAGTTGCAGCGAGGTTAACGCCTTCTCCCGCGCATCAGCCGTTAGGTTCGCCGGCGTGCCGAGTTGAAAACCTCGTGCCTTCTTGGCCGCCAGCGCATCGCGTGTTCGTGTTGAGATGGCCGTGGCCTCTTTCTGAGCTACCGCGGCCAGGATGTGTAGGGTAAACTCATCGGCCGCCGGCAGGTCGACGGCTTTGAAGCGCACATGACTTTCCATGAGCGTCGCCAGGAAAGCTACGTTGCGCGCCAGGCGGTCGAGCTTGGCCACGAGCAGCACCGCGTTCTCCTGTTTGGCCTGGGTGATGGCCGCCTGCAGTTGGGGCCGGGCGTTCTTACGGCCACTCTCGATTTCGACATACTCGGCCACGATGCTCGCCTCGGTGTCGACGAAGTTGCGCACGGCGGCTTGCTGGGCTTCGAGTCCTAAGCCTGACTGCCCCTGCCGGGCGGTGCTCACGCGGAAGTACGCCACGTATCGAATCATGGTAGCTTATATATAAAGGAGTGGAAAAAGCGCAAGATAGGGGTTTGTCACGTTTCTTAAACGACCGTTGCTAAGATGTAAAATATCGTACTTTGCACCTAACTCTTACTCAAAGCTCAGTTTTGTACTCTCTTTTTATACTATGACCTCCCTTCGGCGCTATACCCCTTACTATCGTGTCTCCACTCAGAAGCAAGGTGTCTCCGGCTTAGGGCTCGAAGCCCAGCAGGCCGCCGTACGAAGTTTCGTGGCGGACCCCAGCCAACTGCTGACCGAGTTCATTGAGGTGGAAAGTGGAAAGAAGAATCAGCGGCCCCAACTGCAGTCGGCCATCGCGGCGGCGCGGAGGGGGGTAGTACGCTGCTCATTGCGAAGCTCGACCGGCTCTCCAGGAATGCGGGATTCATCTTCACCTTGCGGGATTCGGGAGTAGACTTCGTCTGCTGCGACATGCCGGATGCGAATACCCTTACGGTAGGCTTGTTTGCTGTACTAGCTCAACACGAGCGGGAGACCATTTCGAAGCGGACCAAGGATGCACTCGCCGCCAAGAAAGCCCGAGGAGCCCAGCTGGGCAATCCTCAGAACATGACCCCGGCCATTACCCGGCAAGGGCAGGCGGCCATGCAGCGTAATGCGCGTGAGCACCCGGCCAACCGGCAGGCAGCCCAGCTGGCTACCCTGCTGCGCGAGAAAGGACAGACCTTGGAGGAGATCGCTGTCACGCTTAACCGCACGGGCTATCGAACCCGGCGAGGCAAAGACTTTCATGCGACCTCCGTATGGCGTCTACTAAATGGTGAGCCATTGGCTAGGACAGCTTGGTTCGCCGATGCGGATAGCAGCGCAGCCAACAGATAAGGGGTTTCTCTAGAGTAGGAACTGAAAAACCTGCGAAGGAATCTCGGTCTGGCATTTCCTAGGTAGTTGGGGGGCGCAGCAGGTTCTTTAATAGGCTACAGTCGTGGAAGGACAGGCACGGCGCTACCACGTCGGCTTTCGCTGTGGTTAAAAGGTTGGTCCACCTAATAGCTGGACATCCCGCCGAATTGTCTGGGGGAATAAACAAACGAATAGGAATAATGAACCACTCTTTTCCCTAAAGCCACATTCTGGCCCAACTGTGCCTGCAGAAGAGGTAAGCGCTAGGAAGGTGCTTCTGCCCCGTGCTACTTGCCGCCGTTGGTGCGGTTGAGGAGGCCCGCGAAGACCCGGTGGGGTAGCAGCCAGCGCAGCAAGTACACCAGTTTGGGCTGTGAGCCGGCCAACACGCGGGCCGACGTGCCACCTCGGGTGGCCGCTGCGAACACGACGCGGGCCACCGACTCCGGCGTGGCCGCGTGGGCGTAGCTGGCCAGCGTTTGCTCGTGCACCCGCTGAGCATAGGGGTCGTAGGCCGGGGCAGGGACGTACTGGATGGCGACTGTAAAATCGGTGCGCACCGTGCCCGGCACGATGGTGCGCACCTGGATGTTGAACTGCTTTACTTCGTACTGCAATCCCTCCATGAAGCCCTCCAGGGCAAATTTGGTGGCGTTGTAGACACTGTAGAGCGGGAAGGCAATGTGCCCGCCCACGGATGTAGTGGTCAGAATGAGCCCCTGCTTGCGTTCGCGGAAATGGGGCAGCACCGCCCGCGTCACGTTCATCACCCCGTACACATTCGTGTTAAACTGCTGCTGCACCTGCACGGGGCTAAGGGCCTCAAAGGCGCCGGCCAGGGCATAGCCGGCATTGTTAAAGAGCACATCCAGGCGGCCGAAGGCGTGCAGCGCCGCCGCTACGGCGGCCGCAATGCTGGCCACGTCCAGCACGTCGAGCGGCAGCACCAGCACATTGGCCAGCGTATGCAAGTCAGCGGGTGCCTTGTTCGGGGTGCGCATGGTGGCCACGACCTGCCAGCCGCGTTGGGCAAAGTAGCGGGCGGTAGCCAGACCAATGCCGGTGGAAGCGCCGGTAATGAGAATCGTTTGGTTTGAAGTAGCCATGGCTTTGAAAGTCATGAAGTAAACAAAGAGCGTCACCCTGTTGTAAAAGGTGCAGCAGCCCGTGAGCTTAAGCCCGCTGGCTGCTGCACCTAACGCGATACAAGAGCAGCTTACGGCTCCGTTTTGGTGAGATAGTCCGGCGGAAATACTTCCTGGCCGCGTCGGGCGGCAATGGCCTGGAGTTTTTTCAGGTCCTCCGGGCTTAGGTCGGGCGTGGGCAAAAACTGGCCGGCCGCTACGGGCTGGCCGATTTCGGCAAAGAAATCATCTAACCCCGCTGGTACGACCACGCACAGCAGATGCGCCAGCGAGTCTGATACGTTACGGAAGCTATGGATGGCACCACCCTTGGGAATCTCGACCACGGCCCCTTGACGAGCGGTGTAGGTCTGCGTTTCTGACCGGACTACGACTTCGCCCGCTATTACATAGAAGGTTTCCTGAATGAGCGCATGAGCGTGGGGACCCGGTCCGCCACCGGGCGGCACCAACATGTCGATAATCGCGTACGCGCCATCGGTCTGGGCCCCGCTGGCCACGGTGCGGTAGGTGTCGCCCATCACCGATAGTGCGGGGCCAGCCTGCGGGTCAAGGGTTCTAACGGAAATAGGACGCATAAACAGAGAAAAGTGAAGAAAAAGTGGGTAGGGGGCGTGCACTGGGAAATACCGTGGCAACTACCTCGGCAGCGGCTAGGCGTACAGAAGATTGTCTTCGTTGCAGCCAACTGGTTAAGTGGGCATGCGGAGTGGTTTTGATCGGGGGCTGGGTAGACTGAGACGACGAGTTTACTGGGGCAAGTGCAAGGCAACCCCGATTAATGCCGCTAGGGCGAGGGTAAGCGCCCCGGCCCGCAGACCGATAACGCTGTCCCAGCGGTCTTGCAACGCGCGGGCATCCGGTGGGGTGTGGCGGTAGGTTGCCGCGGCAGTTTGGCGCTTGTTGACGGGCTGAGCGACCAGCACGTACGCGGCCAGTTGCGTCAGCAATCCAGCCAAGGCCAACAAGGCGAGGCGGCCGGGCAGCGTCGGCCAACCGCCCACTGTAAAAAAGAGCCCGCCGGTCGTGAGCAAAGCCGTGGCGCCGAAAAGAGGCATGCGGGCATCCGCCACGGCGTGCAGGTGACCCAGCACCTGCGTGAGACTGGTCTCGTCGACCCGCCGCAGGGCCGGGCGAGCGACGAGGGCAAAGAAGACGTCGACGCCGTACACGACGCCGCTGCTGAGTAAGGCCACGGCCACCAGCCAGGAAGACCAAGACGGGCTCATGACGCGTGCCGGGTAAGCGGCTCCGGGAGCTGAGCCCCCGCCGGGCTGGCCGGGCGGGGCATGGTGAAGAGGGAGGCCGCCAGACCCAGCAGCAGGACAATCGCTAGCAAATGGGGCATTTGCAGGGCGAGCGAGTCAGTGGGCTGGGCCCGCACGACGGTTAGGTCCACGCAGGGAATTAAGGTGCCGAGTAGCAGCACCCAGGCCAGGGGACGGTCGTAGCCCAGGCCAGCGAACAGGGCCAGCAGCAGGCCCGAGAAGACGTCGCGAATGCCTTTGGCGTAGTGGAAGGCGTAGTGCGTGTCGGTCGGGGCAGGAGCACGCCAAAGCCTTCGGCTCCCGCGCGCGGGGCCAGTAAAAAGCGCAGGCCAATGAATACCATGCCCAGGCCAAGGAGCAGACTTAGGCTGCGGGAGAGGGTGCGACGCATCGGGGAAGAAGAGGTTGGTACGGCACAAAGCTACGGCCACCCTCACCTCCAACTCATTCACCCAGGTGCATAAACGCTGCGCCGACTACCACGCCGCGCGGCTACGAATCCGGCTCAGTGACTGCGGCTGGACCCCGACGTAAGAGGCAATGTAGTACTGCGGAATGCGCTGTAGCAGGTCGGGGTAAGTGCGCACGAAGCGGGCATAGCGTTGCGCAGGTGGGTCTGTATAAAACGAGGTGAGCTGGCGCAACATATCCACGAACAGAGTCTCCGCGACGAGGCGTCCCAGCCGCTCGCCTTCCCGCACCTCGCGATAAAGCCGTTGCAGGTTGTCGGCGGAGATGGTCAGTAGGTGGGCCTCCTCCAGGGCCTGGATGCCGTGGGCGGCCGGCTGGGCCGACAGGAAGCTCTCGTAGTCACCGATAAATTCCTGCTCGCGGCCGAAGTAATATGTCAGCCGCTGGTCGTCGCCGCTTTGAAAGTAGTGAAACACACCTTGCAGCACGAAACCCACTTTGAGATTCACCTCCCCCGGCTGTAGGAAAAAGCCGCCCTTGGGCACGACTTCGGGCACGAACCACTGCCGAAGCAGGGCTTCCTCAGCGGGGGCTAAGGTAATGAAGCGGCGGATGGTGACGAGCAGCAGGTCGTGCATGAGCAAAAGAGATGGCCCCTGCCTGGCAGCTACTACCAAGCAGGGTGCGAGCGGCGCAGAAGTAGCAAAAGGAGCACGTCAAAAGTAGTAAATGGCTCCCGCACCTGCCAAGATGCCTACAAGGTAGTGCGGGCTACTGGCACGTTTGCCGAGCACCGTTCAAGAAATGTGACAAGCTCGGTTACAGGTTCATCTCCTATTCCCGCAGTCGAATACGATCAACCAAAAAGTAGTCATACAAAACGGCATCGGTGGCGTACGCCCCTGCTCATTGGCGAAGACGCAGAAATCGTGGTCTTTAAAGAAGGCTCCTCCGATAAAGGGATGTAGGTTCATCCCATACAGGTAAACGTGCCCATAGGCAACCCCACAGGTAGCCTGCTGGTTTCGTTGCTTGGCTACTTGATTGTAAGTGGCCGCGACCACGTAGGAATACATTTTACAGTGCGCTTGCTGGCCATCTAGAATTTTATTGGGGTCCGACAACGCCTTAGACTTGATGGCAAAAGTCAATCTTCTAGCGGTCTCTGCTACGGCGAACTGACGTAGAGTCACAGGAGTCGCCGCCTGCTCACCAGTTGCTTGAAGCCGGGTCTGGACTGTCGCTAGGTGCTGATGGTCCAAAGTCTGCTGGTACGGACGATAGCTAAAAATCCGATACGACAGCCGGTGCACGACAACTACATACCCGGCGATGACAACTAAGAATAACACGAGGGCGCTGATAAATACTCGTTTCATAGTAGTTTTTATGCGGCGCTGTGAAAAAGGCGCTCGGAGATAGCGGAATCTATCCCCCGTAGCAATTTTTATTTCTTCCGCATCTTTGTCAACGTAGCGATTTACCGTCTGATCGCTGGTGATCCAATGAGTTAGTCTTCCGGATCTTGACCTTGTGCAGCGTCGATACGCGGACATAAAGGACTACTCGCACACTTCTACTATCTGAGAGTTGACAGGAAAGTATTGGCGCGTGAGCCGTACAAATAGGTAGACTGTCAAACCATTCACGAGCACCGGAAATACATTGCCAGAGACTTGCCAATGCCTATACTCGGAAGTGCTCAGGCCATAGAGTGGCGTGAGGCTATACATACCATGACTAATACCGATTAATACCAGAAATACTTCCACCACAGTACTTATTGCACGCTCTGTGGAACTGATGAGAAACTGCGGTCGAGAGAGAATAACCATCTGAGCATGGTTGTCATCAACCGGAGGAAGTATAGTCCTAAAACCAAGAACACAGCAGCGGCGGCGCTCAGATACAAATAGTTATTGAGAAGAACCTCCAGGTCCGGTCCACTGTGTTGGCCACGGTAGCCGTGCGGCAAGTAGCTATCCTGAATGTTCCACCCAATCGATAGTGTGAACAGGAACAACATCAGCAAAAAAGGTTGGACAAGTAGGGAACGCATCAACTTTTCGACAAGGGAGCATTGACGTAAATGAATAGACAGCACTAAGAGGTGTTCGAACTACTTATCCAAACTATACTTTGCTAGAGCCAGTAGGTACTTAACTAACCAGCAGGAGCTTGAATAAAAAGCACCAACCAGTTGTGCAGGCTACACTCCCAGAGACAAGGATGGCTGGATAAGATGTAAATCAACGAACTTTGACGAATCTTTGCATTTTATAAAGGTCCCATTTTGACTAAACTATATACTCTTCCCCAGGGCATGTTGAGCCGGATAAGCTGTCAAATGCTGTGGCTGCTGGTCTTGGTGCCTGCGTTGGCCCATGCTAAGGTGCCAGCGTGGCCCATTGCCGAATCCGGTCGTACGGAGAAGACGAGTGGCATCAACTCCTTGGGTATCGTCCCGGCCAATGGGCTGGGGGCCAGCGACCTGGATGTCGAATCTTCCAACTGGACAGCAGGTCTTAACCCGGCCAGTGGCTTACTCCCTAATGGTAACGGGACGTTCCCCAGCGCTGACAACCGTTTTGGTGGCGTTGCCTTGGGCAAAGTAGAGGGTGAGCAGAACTATTCCGTTAACGCTGCGGCCATGCGCCTGCACTTGGCCGCAGCGCCAGTAGTGAGCGGCTTCAGCCCTAGTAGTGCCGCAGCCGGCACAACGGTGGCCGTAGTCGGCACAGGCCTGGCAGACCTCACTGCATTCACTGTCAATGGCGTATCGGTGCCCATGGCGGCCATCAGCAACAACACTGCGACCGGCTTCTCTTTCGTTGTGCCGGCCGGGGCTACAGCTACTGGTACCAGCAGGGCCACCACGGCCAACGGCAGCGGTAGCAGCACGGGCTTTACGGTGCTGCTGCGCGTCGTGAGCACCAGCCCGGCCGCCAATGCCCGCACGGCCCCACTGACTAATTCGGCCGTGGGGCTGACCTTTACCGAGCCGGTTACCGCTGCTTCGGCAGCAGGCATCCGCGTGTTCTCCGCCCAGGCCGGGGGCCGGAAGGCTGGTACCGTAAGCCTGAGCGGCAGCACGGTAAGCTTTCGAGCTACGGTGGGTACTCCACGCACGAATTTCAAGCCCGGCGAAATAGTCCGTGTGACACAGCCCGCGACTGTGAGAAGCATATCCGGGCTTCTGGCTCCCAGGCGGGTGTACCAGTTTACGACGGCAGTAGGTGGTACCGGCACCGGCAACTTTACGGCCCCGGCCATCAATCCAAGCATAGCTGTGGATACCAGCCCGAACACTGTGGTCCTTGGCGATGTGGACGGGGACGGGGACCTGGACCTGCTCACCTCGAACGTCAATGCCAGTACGGTCAGCATCCGGCTCAACAATGGCTCTGGCAGCTTCACGGCTCCGGCCACCAACCCAAACCCGGCCGTGGGGGCCAACCCTTTCGGCCTGGCTCTTGGCGACGTGGATGGCGATGGGGACCTAGACCTGCTTACGGCCAATAACACGGGCAACACGGTCAGCGTCCGGCTCAACAATGGCTCTGGCAGCTTCACGGCTCCAGCCACGAATCCGAACCCGGCCGTCGGGGATGGCCCCAACAGCCTGGCTCTTGGCGATGTGGATGGGGACGGGGACCTGGACCTGCTCACGTCCAATTACCTCAGCAGTACGGTCAGCATCCGGCTCAACAATGGCTCTGGCAGCTTCACGGCTCCGGCCACCAACCCAAACCCGGCCGTGGGAAGCAGGCCGTACAGCGTCGTTGTCGGGGATGTGGATGGGGACGGGGACCTAGACCTGCTCACGGCGAACTATGATGAGAACACGGTGAGCGTTCGCCTCAACAATGGCTCTGGCAGCTTCACCGCCCCGGCTAGTAACCCGACCCTAGCGGTGGGGGCCAACCCTATTAGCGTAACCATGGGCGATGTGGACGGGGACCTGGACCTGGACCTGCTCGTCGGGTATTACAGCAATGCCAGCACGGTAAGCGTCCGACTTAACGATGGCTCTGGCAACTTCACAGCCCCGGCCATGAATCCGAACCCGGCCGTGGGGAGTTACCCGCAAAGCGTAGCCGTCGGTGACGTAGACGGCGATGGGGATTTAGACCTGTTCACCGCAAACAATGGCAGCAACTCGGCCAGCGTGCGCCTTAACGATGGCAGTGGCAACTTCACGGCCCCGACCACCAATCCAAACCCGGCACTTGGAACCCGGCCTTCCCACGTGGCGGTGGGCGATGTAGACGGGGATGGGGATTTAGATTTGCTCACCGCTAACTTTGGAGCCAATTCGGTGACTGTGCGCCTAAATCAGCCGTTCCCCCTTTCCCTGACCAGCATTCTGCCCGCGGCCGAGCTACCGGGGATGCCCGTCACCCTCACGGGCAACGGTTTCGAGCCCGGCAGCAGCGTGAGCTTCGGCGGGGTGGCCGCCAGCGTCACCTATATCTCCAGTACTTCCCTGACGGCCATCGTACCGACGGGAGCTTTGGCCGGCAACAGCACCGTAGTAGTCACGGCCAGTGGGGTTACTACGGCAACCGCCCCGGCCTTTACGGTGCTGGCCGTGCACGAGGCCGCCACCACTAGTTGCCCTACGACGGTTCCTTATACAGCCATCGGGGACGGAAAGTGGCACTACCTGCTAACGCCCAGCGGTCAGGTGGTAGCAGCTTTGCAGGACACGCGCGCCGCCCTGGGGAGCGTCAGCCTGAATTACCAAGTAAACAGTTCGACCACCCCCGTGCGCCAGGACGGGGCTGGACACTATTACCTGGACCGCAACTTTCAGCTCACAGCCAGCGGGGGACGTTCCCCGGGGCCAGCGTTACGGTGCGCTTTTACGGCCTGACCACCGAACTGGACCGCCTACACTCGGCCGACGCGACAGTCAGCGCTACAACCCTTAAGGCCACGCAGTACAGCGGGGCCAACGAGGACTGCGTCTTAAGCAACAACGACTTCGGCACCGGCGAATGGCGCCTCCTGAACACGGCCGTCAATGCGCCCGGGGCCGGGGTACCCTGGTTTGTAGCCGAGGTAGCGGTGACGGACCACTTCTCAGAGTTTTACCTGCAGGGGGGCAACGGCCCGTTGCCGGTCGAGCTGGTGTCATTCAGGGCTGAGCGCCGGGGTAGTGCAGCGCTGCTACGGTGGTCAACAGCCCAGGAGCTCAACAATGAACGCTTTGAGGTTCAGGTATCGGAGGACGGTCGTATCTTCCAAACAATTGGCCAGGTTGCCGGTATGGGCACCTCGTCCAGGTCACATGCTTACCAGTGGAGCGACCCGTATCTGCAGCAGTACGGCTCAGCCCTAGTTTACTACCGCCTGCGGCAAGTAGATACTGACGGCACGGCCGATCTGAGCCCGGTGCGTAGTGTCCAGGTGCCGGACAAAGCTCCACAGCTTACTGTATGGCCAAATCCCCTGCGAGAAAAGCTACAGGTGACGGGCCTTGCGCCGGGCCAGAGAGTGGAAATACTGGATGCATTAGGCCGTGTCATGGCTGGCGGTATCATGCCGCTTGCAGGGCCCCTTTCTCTGCCCTTACCTGTACCTCTTCCCGCCGGTGTGTATATAGTGCGTGGACAAGGCAAGACGTGCAAAGTGGTGGTGCAATAGGAGCGCTAACAAC
This sequence comes from Hymenobacter cellulosilyticus, assembly GCF_022919215.1. Taxonomy (NCBI): domain Bacteria; kingdom Pseudomonadati; phylum Bacteroidota; class Cytophagia; order Cytophagales; family Hymenobacteraceae; genus Hymenobacter; species Hymenobacter cellulosilyticus. Next base: position 94,596 of record NZ_CP095047.1, read on the forward strand.
ATATGCAGGGACAAGGATAAACAGACGCTCTTGGAAAGCATCTGTTTGGGAAATTGCCTTATAGCAGTCAATCAGCACAGAAAATTTCAGCACCAAGCCCTCGGCTCCTCCTGTCCACGAAACTATGGTCCAGCGTTGTTCCTAGCCAAGTAGCATGCCGGTAGCGGGTTGTGAAGCAGGGCAAAAACTGCTCTCATTCCCAGACGGTGTATAGCAAGCCAATTTATGGTAAGTGGCTATCGCAATGCAATGAGCTGCGTTAAGCGCTTTCCGCTCCTTTGCGATGACTCTGTATGACTACGCCTCGGTGGCGCAGATACTTGTACAGGGTGACTTTGGAGATATGCAGGCGCTGGGCAATTTCATTGACGCCCAGCTGCTGCTCCTTGTAGAGGGCTTCGGCCACGATGGCCGTGCGCTCCGCTTCGTCGGACAACCCACGCCGTCGGCCCCCAACCCGACCTCGCGCCCGGGCAGCGGCCAGGCCGGCGGTGGTCCGTTCCCGAATCAATTCGCGCTCGAATTCAGCCAGGGAGGCAAATAGGTTGAACACGAGCCGACCCTGTGCCGAGGTCGTATTGATGGCATCGGTGAGCGAGACTAGGCCAACCCCTTTGAACTCCAACTCAGCCACCATGTCCAGCAGGTGTTTGAGCGAGCGGCCTAAGCGGTCCAGCTTGTAGATAGTGACCGTGTCTCCTGTGCGTAGGCTGGCTAGCAGCTTGTCCAATTCCGGGCGAGCTTTGCTGACCCCAGAGACTTTCTCTTGGAAGATGATGTCGCACCCGGCCTTCTGCAGGGCGTCGAGTTGCAGCTCTAAGTTCTGGTCGCGGGTCGAGACGCGGGCGTAGCCAATGTTCATGCGGCCAAGTTCAGCTTTCTCGTTCAGACAACCATCGTTACTGAACTTTGCTAACTGAACAAGTTTTCTGAACTGTTTCCAGCCGTTTCGCGAGCTATTTCCTTCCCTACTGCCCAGTATCTGAGTTGTACAGTTAAAGGAGGGCAAATGGCTAAGGACAAGATATTGTAGCTCTAAAACACCTCGTCATAAATGTGATCCTGGAAAATGATCAAGAAAACGGCCGTTTTGCTTTCCGGACAAGAAATCCGATAAGAATCAGTGCTAGTACTGATTCGTTTAACGGCTGTATCGCCATTATTTGTCATTCCTGATCCTGCGGTACCTGTCTGACACAGCTTGACGCAATATTATCTGCTGGCAAAAGACGGTATACCTAATTTTTCGCAAGAATCGACATCCGACTGGTTTATGTTGTCCTACACTCCCAAAGTCAACTGGGACTTGCCTGTCCCTCCGGCAGAACTTGCTCGGAAATTTTATTTTGTCGATCACCAAACAGTACTTCGAACGGAACTGCAGGTTGTTCTGGCAAACGTAGGCGTGCCTTCTGTAGAAGGAGCCGAAAATGCCGTGGAATTTGCCATAGGCCTGCTTCGATTAGCTGCCGAGGTCGAGCATGCACTGATGGTGCAATACCTGTATGCGGCATTTTCTGTTGCCAATGGCCCTGCGGTCGACGGCATCAATTACCGCGAGAAAATACTGGACGTAGCCATCCAAGAAATGGGGCACTTAGCCACTGTTCAAAATATTCTTATTCTACTTGGCGGTCCGGAGGCAGTGTACATGCAACGCGACGTGATGCGTCAAGCAAGTGCTAAGAATCCCATTCCATTCGTACTAGAACCTATTTCGCTGGCGGCATTAGCTAAATACGTGGCCGCTGAAAAACCAGCTGTGGTGCCGGCCGATGTTGCTGAGAAGGTGGATCGACTGGTAAAGCTAGCCGCTGAATCGGTTGGGGGGGATACGCACCGTGTAGGAGCCATATACGGTGTTTTGCAATCATTATTCGACACAGGTGAAAGAATTCTGCCGGAGCTAGCTCATTTACCCTTCAACCCTCGCTTGAATGATGCGGACCTTCGGCCCAAGCAAGAAGTGAGCGCTTATCAAGCAACGCGCGAAGAGTGGGAGGCTGATGAAAATTCCTTCTTGTTAATTGAAGCCTTCGACTGTGCCAGTGCCCAAGCAGCCATCAGCCAAATTGCTGAGCAGGGCGAGGGATTATCGGACCGCAGCGATTCTCATTTCTCCGAATTTCTGGAAATGGCTGAGGCTTACGAGCAAGGGCCACTACGGGATATGGTAACCGACTTGCCTATCTCTCCAACTTTGGGTGCGCATGGCGGCGAGGGGGAACACTTATTACGCATACTTACACCGCGCTTTGGGGCCGGGTATTTAGCTTGCAATACAGCTCGCTAATGTTAACTCTTCACCATTCTTTCGTCATCTCGCGTGTAACGCAGGCTGAACTACGGGATACGCTGATCAAATTCGCGCGACGCTCTATGCGTCAGATCATCGGGAGGTTGACGGAAGTATTGGCAAGGCTGCCTTTGACTGATGCGGGCCATGCCCCGACGGCCGGGCCCCCTTACGATCTTGATCCAGAAATACTACAAGAAGGCATTCCAACGTCACTGGTCGCACAGCATTTGCGCATTTTGGACGAGTTGGCTACCACATACACATTGATTAGAGCCTCCGATGAGTTTCAGACGGGAACCGATCAACCTAGTTACGAGGCAACGCTGCGGAACCTACTAACCGCCGATGATCGTCTGCGTCAATTGTTTGCAACTGAGAACATGTGATTTCTACTCTCATTTCCTGCCTATGAAATCGTACCGCATTTTTCCCTCAATCGGCCTAGCCCGTTTGGGCGAGGCTCCTAATTTTTTTCTAGGACCTGAAGTGCCAGGCGCGGGCGTTGCCGAATTGTTGCCTGATGGCGGGCGCGGTCCGTTAACTCATCACAAGGATGCTAGCCTCACCAAGATCCGCAAGCAAGGTGCCCGGTTCCATTTATTTGAATCAACGGACGGGGTCACATGGCAACCGGCTGTGCTGCCCGATACAGCGCAGGTTACTTGGTCGGTTTCCTTAGTCAACAAGAAGGCAGCGGTAGAACGCCCTGAAGACCCGCCAACGGCTCCGATGCACCCCCAAGTGCCGGCCGGTAATGCTTCCATGGTCATTGACGGAGGTAGGCGAACAATTTCTGGACTGAACCAGAAAAGCGCACCTTTTGCGGGAAAATTCGCTACCACCGACGCTAACGGTCAATTGTACCAAGTTGATGTGGAGCTAGGACAATTGTTCACCGATGCTCAGGGCCGGCTTATCGTCGTGGGTGGGCGGGGCTTCTCCAGTGCACCCGAGGGTACTCCCCTCGGAAGGTCTTATTACCACAATCCTAAATGGCACGACGATGTGGCCGACGGACCGGTGCGCGCCGAAATCAGACTTGCGCCCGGCGAGGCTCCCATCGAGGCCGACGGCGGCGCTTGGGTTGTGGTTGGCCCGCCTGACTATGCGCCTGGAATCGACTGCGTGGTGACCTTATTCGATGTACTACACCAACTAGGTATCTCCTTTTTCAGGTTGCCCGCCGATCAGGTTCCTTCTTACGATCGTGATATTGCTCCGTTGGTGGCTCGGGTCCGCCGATTGCAGTGGGTGCATGATGATGCTCAATGGACAGACCCTCGATTAAGCGACCCTCGATTGCGGAGCCGTGCCTCAACGGATCAACCCCTGCGAGAAGCTGTCAAAGAGTTAATTCTGGCAACCGAAGATGTGTTCGAAGGCCATACTCTTCCTACAGGGCCACCATTTGAGCTCCGCAGCTTTCAAAAAACAATGCTAAGCAAGTGGGTTGAGGGTGACTTTGATGACACACCCGTAGCTCAGGAGGCAACGTTGACTGCGGCGGGGCTTACTCGGGCCGCCTTGGAAGGGGCCGCTGGGCAAGGATTATGCCCCGGAATCGAGGCTGGTATATTGATGCTCGATCCTAACATTTACTTTCAGCCCTTTGACTACCGAATTGATCACGCGACAGTAAAACCTGGTGACTTAACAGCGTTGATGGCACAGCCTTGGCAAGCTGATTTCGTTAAATGTAACACTGAATGGTGGCCAACTCAACGCCCTGATTTCGCCCCACAGGCCGATGGGGGCAAGGAAGAGTGGATGCGAGGAATACAAGGACCGAAGCGCCATACCTTGTTGGTGCAGAAATCGGGGCAATTAGGTTTGGTAGTGCGCCAGGGCCCGGATGAGGTTTTTGTTGAGGTAGAGCGCGCGGCAAATCTCTGATCCAAATACGGAAACACTATGGCAGCACTACCAATTGCGGTACTGGGTAGCGGGCCTGCAGGTAGTGCCTGCGCCATAGAACTGCTAAGATTAGGGCATGCCGTGGTGTTGATCGACAGGGGTGCTGAGGGTAAGGAGCGCCGCGGCGAAACATGCGGTCCACGGGTTGAACAAATGCTTCTTGGGCAAGGCACTGCATTCACTGCTACATGTCATCACTCTTTTGATTTGTATTCTTCTGCGTGGGGAACCAGTGTTATGGAAGGGCGCCAAATAGCTTTCTGGCAGGCAGGAGTGGGTAGTGTACTTGACCGCAGTACCCTCCATAACGACTTAGTAGCTAGTGCCTGTGCCGCTGGGGCCGTTGTGCTGTCCGATTGTCACGTGCAGGTCGCCCAATGGACCGGGCGGCAATGGGTATTACAAGGCATGCAAGGCGGTAAAACGTGGAAACTAGCTGCGCGCTTTGTAGTCGAAGCAACCGGACGCCAATCTAGCTCTGTTTGTCAACCCGACGCCAAACGGGTCTTCCTAGACAAGTTGCAATGTTTGGTTACGGAATTTGCTGCCGTGGAAGATGGTCCCTCGGGGTGGTTATCGAATCAGCCGAGGTTGGGTGGTGGTATACAGTTAGGCTGCCTGCAGGTCGCCGGGTACTAGCATTCTTCACCGATGCTGATTTGGTAGCACCCCAGTCGGCACGAATACCCTGGTTCATCACCCTCCTCTGCCAAACCAAATACATGCACCAGTACGCAACCGCATACTCACCGGCAATCCCCATTGGTATCCGTGATGCACGCACTTCTGTGCGCACTGTTTTGTGGCGAGGTTCCTGGATAACAGTAGGAGATGCAGCTTGGTCGATGGACCCTATTTCGGGCAATGGCATTGATCGCGCGCTGGCTCAAGGGGTGGTTACCGCACAGGCTATATCTGCTGCACTTGAAACAAACCAGATCTCCTTGCTTAAGGACCAAGCACTATCCCAAGTTCAGGCATTCAAGCAGGCCTTGGGTACTCAGCGTGGGTATTACCATGCTGAAAAGCGCTGGCCCACCAGTGCCTTTTGGCAGCGCCGAGCCTAGGGATCACCAGAAACATATTGATCATTTACCCTCAAACTGGTTTAGGAGATTACAGTATGTAAATGAAAAAATAGTCGCGTAGATTCACCCATACGCGTCTGGTATGCCACTGCTTGTTTGTAGTTCAAAAAAGTGGTAATGCTTGTTTGTGAAGGCCTAACGATACCAGTATTGTAGGAGCCGAATGCCCCGGCCAGGAGTGGTCGGGGCATTACTGTTTCTATCATCATATGGCCCGGCCTGCTTGACCGTCCTGCTGGCTGGTGCCAGCGAGGCGGCACTGTAGCAGGAAAGCTGCGTGCAGGAGGTAGCACAAAGCACGTGTCCAGCAGTGGGCCGCACCAAGAAGAATAGCCCCGTTTTTTGACAGGTCACTGACAGTTGCGCTGAGCGACGGCAGCGCAGGGGTGTTCAGAAAAACGAGGGTTTCTTTGGAGCTTATTAACCATCAGGCCCGACAATTTTATAGGAGCGCTTCCTACTCTACCGCAAGGATTTGGGTAGCCTGCTGGGTACCAGCCTGCACTCGTAGGGTGTATAGGCCGGAGGTGAGGCTAAGCAAGGGCAACTCATGGCGCAGGCCCGTAGCTGGTAGGGGCAGAGTGGTGGTCCGTACTACGCGGCCCACTGCATCGGTGAGGATGAGAGTAGCAGTTGGGGCACCTGGCACTGCTGGCAGGCGAATGACTACATGGTTAGAAGCTGGATTAGGGTACATGACCAGACCGGGCAATACGCCTCGGGCCTTCGCTACTAGAGTAATGGGCTCGGCCAGAGTGGCAAAAAAACCAGTAGAAACAGTGGAAGCACTGCTGATAGCTAAAGGTCCAAAGTTGACGTTGGGAGGCTGCACCATGCCCACGACCTGAATACCAGCGCTAGTCAGGGTAATAGTGGATAAAGCATCCGTCTGAGGGCCTCCGGCTTGTTGCACCCAGGCCAACCGGCTGGTGACGCCAGCATCCACGAGTTTGGTCACAAACATATCGGAGCCCCAGCCCCCATGAGCGTATAAGGGCCAAAGGCGGCCGTGGGTGCGGCGGTAGTGGTCGTGAAGTTGCCGGCAGCGTAGACATCTGAACCATTTACCTTCAGTGCCCAAACGGCATCAGTGGCTTGCCCGCCCAGCGCCTGGGCCCAGCCCACAATGGGCCCGGAGCCAGTGTCGGTGAGTTTGGTAATAAATCCGTCCTGTGAAGTTCCAGAAGTGTTGGCATTGGTCAATACGGTATTGCCTATGCTGATCGTAGGGCCAGCAAAAGCACCACCCACATACAGATCGGAGCCGTTCAGAGCCGCGGTATAAATACCATCCCCTTCACCTCCCCCAATTTTCAGGGCCCAAACAAAGCTTGCTGTAGAACCCGCGTCGGTGAGTTTGGCTACAAAGCCATCCGAAACTGGCGTGGGGCCCTGGGTAGAATTGAGTAGAGTGGTTGAGCCAAACTGCACTGCTTGGCTTAAGAAGATTCCACTGATAAACACACTGCTACCCTGCACAACCACGCTATAGGCCGCCTCGCTCTCATTGCTACCTATCCGCTGGGCCCACACAAAGTTGCCATTGCTGCCCGTGTCCGTAAGCTTGGTTACAAAGGCGTCGAAACGTCCTGCGGAGGATAATGACGTGCTACCATACATTCCCGACTGGCCCAGAAAGGCGCCGGTAACATATATGTTGAATCCTTGCACGGCTATGCCCAAAGGAAGCTCACTATCGGGGCCACCCGCCCGTTGAGCCCACACAATACTGCTGGAAGAGCCGGCATCTGTAATCTTAGCGAAGAACAGATCAGCATACTCGCCTCGGGCATTCGTTAAAGTAGTGGTGCCTACTTGCAACGTCATAGACTCAAACTGCCCCACTATATACACCCTGTCTTCATTTACGGCTATCGTAGTGACCTTCGCACCTTCCCCACTTTTCCCCACCTGTTGCACCCAAAGGAAACTCTGAGTAACCGGGCTCCATTTAGCCACAAAGCCATTCTGACCATAACTACTGCCGGTAGTCAAGACGAAACTTCCGATAGTCACGGTACCAGAAAAGCCACCGACGACAAACACGTTGCCGCTAGCATCCACCGCTGAGCTTTCAACGCGCACGTTGCCGTTGCTAGCCTGATTGGGGTCTAAGGCAAATGCCCTTTGCCAAGCGGGCGCCTGCGCCTGCGCTACCGGCGCGCTAAGACTGAAGACCACAAAAAGAAAAACTCCCCAAACTAGGGGAGCAACGTGAGTAGAGAGACGCATAAGCACAATGAAGTGTGAGTGTATTGACCCTGAGTGGGAGTTGGAGCAACTGCATTAGGGTGAAAGGTATGGAAAAGCACTAACTCAACTGTTGTGTTAATGGCATCACTACTTAATTAGTCGTAGCATAGAAGCTCTACTTCCCCAGCTGTGTTAGCACATTCTAGTAGGTTTGAGCACACTACCACTGGCGCCTTCGTATCAAGTTGCAGTTCAGCGAAACGGTGGTTTACCTTGCACAATATGATGCTGTACACTGGAGACTGGGTTGAGGATGCCCTGATGCTGATTTTTTTATTGGCCTTGTTCGTACCCTCGGTCTACTTCGTGTGGTACGTCTTTACCATGATCCGCCATTACTGGCGTTACCGTCGCAACCGCCAGCGCTGACGGAGCCGAACCGCCGTTCAAGAAAACGGTACTTTGGGAAGCACTTGCGACGTATCAATCTGCACTCTGCCCTCCCTTTCCGTAATACGCCATTGCAAAGGTTCATAGATAAAATCCGTACGCGTCTCTAGTTTCACCTGGTCTTGCTGCAGGACTCGGTCAATCTCCTGTTGCAACGCCTGCGGGTGGACTAACTGATCAGGATACTTTGAGTCATAGACAAAGACAAGGTAGCCCCGGTGGCGCGCCCAAAACTGGGGTAGTGCTGTTGCGTTTTGGGATGGACGCCCGACTGGCCGATGAAGACGCATTGCCCACCGAAGATGCCCATCCAAGTTACCGCGACCACCGCTTCCTTTGCCTCTACTTCTGCATGCGCTACTTTCGTGATATACTGCTCAATGTAAGTATGAATCGTTGAGTCGAGTTCTATTTCGTACAACCTACTAGATGGAGGCGCGACGGAAGTCTGCTTAGCCTGATCCGTGCAGGAACAAAGAATCACGAACAGCCAGGAGAGCAGGACGGTAGAAAGGCGCATAGAAGACGTCAATAAGGTAGGCTTCGCCAAGTAAGCAGCCAAGGTAACAGCATGCATCTACCTGTTCCTGTCCGTCTGCTTATGTTCAGTGAAAGGGTGATTTAAACACCCACTGGCTTTGAGCTAGGAGCCGAGAATAACCTGCTATCGGTTCTAAAGCGCTACTTTCTAACAAATGAAACCAAAGGTGCCCAGCAAATGTACATACATTGTACGTACATTTGCTTCTATGAACACGCGCCTGATTCGAGTCGGCAATTCCCAGGGAATTGTGCTACCCAAGAAATTACTGCTGCAGTATCACCTCAGCGGTGAGGTAGATCTGCAGCCCACGCCCGAGGGGTTGCTCATCACGCCGGTTCGCAAACCCCGCCGCCAAGGCTGGGACGAGCAGTTTCAGCGCGCCCTTGCCCAGGGTCAGGCGCCGGAGGGTGAGTTGCTGGAGGGATTCTCGGATGAAGCCTTTGAGGAGACGGAATGGCAGTGGTAGCCGTGCACCGCTTCGAGGTGTGGCTTGTTAACCTCGACCCGACCCAGGGCAGCGAAATCAACAAGACCCGGCCCTGCGTGGTGCTCTCCCCCGACGAGATGAACCGCTACCTGCGTACGGTGACCATCGCCGCGTTAACCAGCACCCAGCGCGAGTACCCTTCCCGGGTGGACTGCACCTTTCAGGGCAAACAGGGGCAAGTGGCACTCGATCACATTCGCTCTGTGGATAAAACCCGCTTGGTGCGCCGCTTAGGGGTATTGCCCCAAGCCACTGCTGAGCAGGTATGCGACCGGTTGCTGGAGATTTTCCAGTACTGATGGGACAACCTACGCCAGGCCTATGGCCACATAGTTCAGGAAAACGAGGGTACTCTTTGAGATGATGAACTAGCAGTAATCCTCGCGAGAGTCCTGCCACATCAACACATCGGCATCAAACTCTTCTTCATCACAGGCTGGCGGATATTCTACCGCGATATAGCTTTTGTACGCTTGGGTTACGTGCTTGATTTCCGCCTCTATGGCAAGGACTTGATAGGCATCCGAAATGGAAATACCGAATACGACTTTCCCGTCGTAGGTAAATTTCACAATGGCTGATTTCACGTTTGTTCGCAACGCGAATTGGTTGTAAAAAACGAAGCCATGGTTCGGGTGCCGCACCGCGTAGGCAATCATGTCGGCAATGGATGTCATCGGCAACTCGATCAGTTCTGGGATGTGATACTTTTCACTGGGCCATACTTGCACCCATTGGTCTTGCAGCGGCTCTGCTATAGGGTCACGATAACAGAAGTGGCGTAGAAACCTCTCGACGGTGGACTGGTCGCGACCCATCGATAGGCCGTAGATGTCGTAGAACATGGGGAAATATAAGACCAACACACCCTAAGTACAGCTCCCTGTTAAATGGTGTGCTATGCATTCCTCGAATTGACGCCGGCCCTAGACTCTGTTCACCTAAACGGTCCGAATAGCGAAAGGAGCCAGGTATGACCCTCAGCATGCGTTAGGTTCTCTTTCTGAACATCCGCCGACAATACGAAACAAAAGCGTTCCAGCTATAAGCCGGAACGCTTTCGAAACGGTGGAAAAGAACACGCCTGCCTAGGTCCCAGCTTTTGCAGCCTATACCACCGGCGTTACTCGACCTGCAGGCGAGTGGTGCCAGTCCCGCAGCGGATAATATAGATGCCTGGGGTAAGGCCCTGGAGCGAGATGGACTCTGCGGCGTTGACCGTGCGCAACAGGCGGCCGGTCAGATCCAGCAACTGGGCCACATCGGCCGTCGCGCCTTCCAGGCGTACCTGGTCCCGGGCCGGATTGGGCAGGGCCCGCAAAGCCTGGCCCTGGCCGGCAGCCGGTGCCGAGAGCACGACAACCGGCGAGTAGGTGGCCTTTCCATCGTGGTCTACCTGGCGCAGGCGGTAGCGGAGCTGTTGCCCAGGCCGCACGACGTCTGCATCCGTGTAGGCGTAGGTGCTGGCGGCCGTCGTGGTGCCCCGGCCGGCTACCGTCGCTATGCGGGTGAAGATCTGCCCGTCTCCCTGGGCCCGCTCGACTTCAAAGCGGTCGTTCTGCAGTTCCTGGGCCGTGGCCCAGCGCAGCACCACCGAGCGCTGCTGCACCTGGCCGGTGAAGGCAACCAGTTGCACGGGCAAGGGAGCCGGCACCTGCTGGCGCACCACGGCAAAGGTGGTGCCCACGCGCAGTCCATCCAGCAGCAGCGGCGAGGTCGAGCTACCCTGGCGCAGGGCCACTGAGCCGATGTTGGCCGGGGACGAGGAGGCCGCTTCCGCGCTGGTCGCATTGCTGCCGGCGGGCTCCGAAACGCCCGGATTCACGTACAGGCGCGTTTCCGTGCCCGTGCTGCCGAAGTTGTAGCGCACGACCAGCAGGTAGGAGGTGCCCAGCTCGTACTCGGTCGGATCATACACGGCCGTGGTCCCGCTGCCGCTGACACCAAACTGGATCTTGCCCGTCGTGGCCGCCGGCTTGACCAGCACCCGGGCCCGGAAGGTCGTGCTGATCGGATCCGGCCCCAAATGGAAGAAGTAGTCGGTCCCGGGCGCGCTGTTAACCTGCACCAGGAAGGAAGCATAGACCGGCGTGCCGGCCGCCACGGGGGCAAACGTGCGGTGCACGTCCTCACCCGTGCCAGTCAGGGCCGCCGCGTTGCCGCCTGTGGCGTTGTAGTCCGAACGGCTCAGGCCAGCCGAACTCACCAGCACGGGGTTTGTGCCGGCGGCGCTGTGGGCGTTCCAGCCGTGGTCTGTCAATCGCTCCGCGGCCGCGTAGAGGAAGTTTTCCTCCAACAGCAGCTGAGCCGGCTGCTCGGGTGTGGTCAGCGTACGCTTGCCCGGGTCCTGGGTGCGGTAGTTTTCAGCCCCCGTCGTGTTGTCGTCATTGTAGTCGAAGACGGCAAAGGTATACTCTGTGTTGGGCTGCAGGCCCGTAATCGTCACGCTGGTGGCCGGGCCAGCCGCTACGACATAGATGCCCGGGGCCGGCTGGTCGCCCTGGCCCACGGTAGAGTTGCCCGCGTAGGTCGTCCCATCAGTGGGCACGCTCAGCAGGTCAGCCGACTGGGTGGCCAGAAACAGGCGCTTGCTGCCTGTGCCGCCGCTGGCCGTGAGCAGCACGGAGGTAGGGGTCAGCTCGCTGGCCGTGAGCGTCGAGGATTGGGTGGGCTCCGCAGCCAGGGCTACGGGGGCCGTGGTAAAGGAAATCTCCTGGCCGTAGCTGGTTCCGACCTCGTTAGTGGCGTAGGCCCGCACCACGTAGCGCGTGTTGGGCTTTAAGCCCATCAGTGTGCTAGTAAAGGAGCCGCTACCCGCCCCGTCCACGGTAGATTCGTCGCTGAGCGTCGGATTGGCCGATGTACTGTAGACCACGCCGCGCTCGGTGACTGTCGAATTACCCTCGTTGCTAATCGTGCCGCCGGCTGTGGCCTGGGTCGCTGTAATGGCTGTGACGGGGGCCGATTGCACGGTGGCCGGGTAGATGGGCGCCACGCCGGTACCCGATACGGTGATGGGCTCTTGCGTGGGAACGTCCGTAGATGCAACTGGCAGCGTGGCTGAATAGAGCTGAGCCAGCGCGGGTACGAAGCGCACGTCGATGGTAGTGCCCGGGAGCGTGCCGCCCTGCGGGGTCAGGGTAATGGCGCAGCAGGCGAAGGGGCCGTACCCATGCGAATCTCAAAGCCGGGTGCTGGCGTGATGGTCACCGGGGCACTCAGGTTCGAGCCGCTGACCACGACTGGCTGGCTGGTGGAAGCCGAGCCGACGTACACGCTGCCAAAGTCCGGCACGGTTAGGGGCGTAATCGTGAGTACTGCCGAGGGGGCCGTCACGGTCACCGTGACCGGGGCGCTGGTGCCGGCCACGCCACCGCAGGAGCTGGTCGCCCGGGCGACCAGGTAGTACGTGCCGGCGCTGCCAAAGTCGGCGCCCCGTACCTGGTAGGAAGCCGCGGTGGCCCCACTGATGGGCGTCGTGAAGGGTCCGCTGGCCGAGGTACTGTAGGCCCAGGCAAAGGAGGCTGGCGCGCTGGCCGTGGCCGTGAGCGTAGCACCCGTGCCGGTCGTGGTCACTGACTGGGCACTGGCCGGCGCAACCGTTACGGTCACGCTAGCCGGGGCAGCCGTTACGGTCAGGTCGCTGCCGTTGTCGCTGCCCGCCGTGCCGCTGGCCGCGTGCACAACCCGGACCCGGTAGCCGGTGCCGGCACCGGTACCGGCCGGCAGGGTAGCGGTCAGGGGCGAGGTTGTGCCCTGCCCGATCAGGTTCGTGGTCAGGTCTGCGGCAAAGCTGCCGGTGGCCGAGGAGAGCTGCACGGCAAACGAGCCGCTGAGCGTACCACTCACCGTAAAGGGAACGGACAGGCTGCTGCCCGTCGTGGCCGTCACGCAGAACGGGCTGCCGTTGACTGCGCCCGTGGTAAGGGTTGGCGTGCCGCCGCCGCCCGAAAGCGTGGGCGTGAGCACCAGGTTGTCCAGACCCAGGGCCTGTCCGTTGGTACTGCCGCCGTTGCCCACGTAGGCCCAGCGCAGGTAGATCGTGGCCCCATCGGCCAGGCTTAGGCCCGTGAGCGTGGTGGATTTGTTCGTGCTGGTCGGGGGATTGACAGGCGCGCCCGTGGTGGCATCGGCCGGGTAGCTCTGCGTCAGAGTCGTCAGCTGGGTCCAGGTGGTGCCGTTGGCACTGGTGAAGAACTGCCACTCAAAGGCCCGGGAGCCCAAGCGGTACTTTTCCACGTCGTAGGCGACGGCCAACTCGGTCACGGTCGAGCCGGTCGTGTTCTGCACGGCCAGCAGCAGGTTGCGCGGGGAGGAGTAGCTGCCCGAGGAAAGAAAGCCAACCGCCCGGTCCGTCGAGCTGGCCGTGACCCCGTTGGCAAAGTTATAGGCTCCGCCCGAGGAAGTGCTGCTCAGCGCGCCCGTACCGGTGGTACCGGCTGCCTGGGTCGTGGCCGTTGTCCCGCCGCTATAGGTCGGATTCGCGCCCGCCGCGAGCACAAAGCCTGCAGGTAGGGAAGCCGTGGCGCTGCTGCCCAGGTTGTCAAAGGAGACCGTTACGGGGCTGCTGCTGGTCAGCGGCAGCTGGGCGCGGCTGGTAAGGGGCAGCCACAGGCTCAGCAACAGACTCAGCAGGGGCAGAAGGCGAACGGCTGCACGGGAAAAAGGACGCATAGCAACAGGAGCCAAAGAGGCTGAGAAGGAAAGGAAGGGGACTGGTTCATCGCGTCGGACCGTTATCAATGGTGGCTTCCACCAGGTCCTGCACGGCCGTTGGCAGCGAGGAGAGTAGATCCAAGCCGGTGTTGGCTTCAATGGCATCCACGGAGACACGGTACTGGCCCCAGTTGCTGGTCAGGCCCTGCTCGTTGGGCGTATCCACGGCGATGATGCGCGTGCCGCTGCCCACGCGGGAAACGTCGTTGTTGCCCGTTGGTAGCACCACGATGACTTTCCAGACCCGGGTGGGCACCTGCACGCGGCCGTTGTCGATGGTTTCCTTGTATCCGGCCGAGCCCGTGCCCCCCTTGCCGTAGCTGCCCATGATGATGTAGAGCTCATTGCCCTGCTCGACTAGGGTGCGGGCATAATTCTCCAGCGTGGCCCAGGTAATCTGGTTGTTGTTGGGGCCTGCGGAATCATGTTGGTCATCAGAAACGTGGCCGAGTTGTCGGCCACCGAGCTGGTGCGGTCCGCCGATGGGGTATTGTGGCCCGGTCAAAGCCCGAGCCCGAGTAGCTGCCGCTGCCGACCTGGTACCAGCCAGCGGGCAGGTCGGGGTCGGCTCGGAAGTTGTCCTGCCGGGGCGTCGAGCCCAGCCAGACGGGAGCCAGGTACCAGCTCACCCAGGTGGGCTTGCCCTGGTCGCGGTGATAGGAGAGGGCAAACTGACGCTTGCGCAGCAAGTAGTTGGTGGGCATGTTCACGTCCGTGGCCGCGCCGCTGGGGTTGCCCATGGTCAGGTGGTCGTTGTCGCCCACGGTGGGCGGCAGCGTCACGGCATACGGAGTGACGACGAAGTCGTCCAGGTTCAGCTGCGCGGCCCCGCCGGAGACTTTGCGCAGCTCGAAGCGCAGGGGGCCGGAAACGTTGACCGGGAAGGACGCGGTCTGCAGCGTGGTCGCGCTGGCAATGATGGTGGAGCCGACTTTTACCCACGTGTTGCAGCTGCAGCTTTGGCTCTGGTAGTAGAGCTCAAAACCCGAGCTGGCTTCGCTGTCGTAGAGCGCGTGCTGCACCGTCACGGTAGAGGCCCCATCCGGCAGGAAGAAGTCCATGGTGGCCTTGCCCGTCTGCGTCAGGCGCAGGGCCTGGGTGCCGTTCTTGCGGTCCAGGACCGAGGTGCCCAGCAGGGCGTTGTCCAGGGTCCAGGAGCCGGTGCTCAGCACGACGGCGCTGGATGGATACGTGGTCTTGCTGCCCGTCTCGAAGGACTCGCGCGTGGTGGTCTGCGCCACGCTCAGCAGCGGGCTGCCCCAAAGGGACGTGACCAGGGCGGCCAGCCAGAAGCCACGGGCACGCCGGTACAAGTGTTTCATGCAATAGGAAGTAGAAAGTAGCAGAGCAAACGCCCAAGGGCACATCTGCAAAATTAACGAGTAGATGTTACCCGAATATTACGCATTTAAGATCACATAGCACTTATTGATCCTAAGGAGCCGCGGCCTTCTTCTGGGACTTGCCCTACCTACCATAGATCAGTTGCCGTTATTCGGCCGGGATGGACCACCTGCCCTGGCTGCTAGTAGATAGGTCCGATTGGTGGAGGGTATAGAGGAAGCAGCCGCAGCAATGAGGGTTATGTAGCTAATCCGAACCAGCAGCTATCTTTCCGGATTGAATACCCCTGCTGTAGGTCGGTAAGAGCAACCTACAGTCTGCCTTCTCTGGCAGAAGTAGCTCTTCGTGGATACCGTTTATGCGTTCCCAGACGAGATTTTTCGCATGAGAGCTCCTTTGAAAATTGTATTACGCGCCCATTGTCCTCATGGGTATGTGTTTTTGCCCGATGACCCGTACTTGGTGAAGAGTTGGGCCGGCCACGTATGCCAAGTCTGCTCGACACCTTCTCCGAGCAGGCAGCGGACTCGCCGGAATGACGCGCGGCCACCCTTACCTGTTGAGCAACGGTTCTGGGCCAAAGTGGAGAAAACGGATTCCTGCTGGAACTGGACGGGTGCCTTGAATAAGGCCGGATATGGCGTGACTCGCGGCCAGGTCACCCCAGCGGCCCCCAAGGGCGCCGTGCGCAAGGCTCCCTGGATAAGCTACGAGTTGGTGCATGGTCCTGTACCCGACGGATTACCGCTGCTACACGCGTGCCAGAATCGCCGCTGCGTAAACCCCGCTCATTTAGTGCTTGGGATGCTGCAAGACCGCCCAGCCAAAGGGCGGCGTAAAGAAGCGAGAACCCATTGTCCGCAAGGGCACGAGTTCACCGCTGAGAATAGCTATTTCCAGCAGAAGAAGCGTTCGTGTCGCCACTGTACTAGTGAGCGTACTCGTGCGTTCCGTGCCCGCAAGAAAGCAGGGCAGTCGGGATAAAGACAGACATATTGTTGAATTCACTATGTACTTAGATGGGATAGCCCAACTCTGTCTACGACTCAAGTAAGCAGTCCCTGCTGGTCTTTCACAGCAGGGCGACGATGCTTACGGTAGGTGGTCAGGTAAAATAAGCTGCGGCAAATACAGGTCTAGGGCCATAGCTGCCGTAAAGGTTCGGAATTGGGGTGGCTTTACGCACTCCTGCTCCAACCAGATTTCGCAGTAGAAGGAACCCATCCAATAGAGGTCAATTACATAGTTTGCTTCCCAACGACAGGCTAGGTACGTGCCCTTGTCTAGCACATACCGCCCTTTGATGCTCCATGGTAACAAGTCAAACCGATAGTTCTGTAGCATAGAAGCGTTCAACTAGTCTAATTATGTCTTAAGCTAAAAGATACAGTTCAGATTAGCAATCTATTACGCATGCTAGTAGCTTCGGGACCTTACACTTCTTTCCCGGCCCTAAGTGCACCCTTATTCCATATGTTACCAGACCCCTTGGTCATTTATCCGCGCTCACCGGTGGTGAATATTCCTAGCATCCCACACAGCAGGAATTTATGTCTCGTAGTACTCCGGAAATGTTCTTCCTCCTTATGAATAGGTTAAGAAAAGGTAGCTTTGAATTCGTATGTATTTGCCTAATGGCCACTCCTGCTCTTCTTTCTCAGCTTCTTACCCTTGGCCAGGCACTGGAAGATACCCCGGCGCGAGGCGAAGACGGCAGCACGGGGCCGCTGGAGCAGGCACGGACCTTCGTACTTACCCACTTGCGCCAAGAGCCCCGCGTACCTTACCGGGCCGATGAGCTGCTGGAACTGCTTGCTCCCTCGCCCCATATTCACTGGAGCTGGGCCGAGGAAAGGGAACTGGTACTGGAGAGCCTGACAATGCTGCACCAGTTATGGAGACGCTAGGGTATTCCTCTATCGCGGAAAACAAGTACACCTGCTAGTCTCCCATGACCCCACGGCAGCTCTATCACCTGCAAGCCTCCAACTGCTACCTCGTAAGTGCGGGCTTGTTTGCAGCGCCGTGTGCCTACCTCATCCTCACGCGCTTGTCATGGGGCCTGTTCATCCCGCCAAGCTATACGGGCTACTGGGTGCTGGCCATCTGCCAAGTGGCCATATGGCTGCTGCTGGCCATTGGTCTGGGCTTGCGGGCCGGCCGCCGCGTGGCCATCGGGGCATTCGGGCTCTATGCCCTAGGCCTAGTGGTACTGCTTACCAAAGTAGTACTGCGCTTCCCTACCTATTCCCATGGGCCCCGCTGGTGGGCCGTCGTGGTGCTCTGGCTGCTACTGGTGCTGTTCCTGGCCGCCAAATGCACCCAGTGCCTGTTTCGGGCCCACCAGCGGCAGCAACGGCTGCGGCAGCTGGTGGGGCGTAGTCGTTGGTCGGGTTGCGGCCGTGTCGTACCTTTCCGGCCTCTTGCGTGCTTCTGCATCCTTTCCCTGCCCCATGGCTCCACTGCTACCCTCGCTCCTGCTGAGCACTACCCTACTGCTCACTACGGCCTTCGCCATGCCCGCCGCGGCCCAAGCCCCACCAAAGTGTGGGATAAAACGTTTGGCGGCACGGCCAGAGATGAGATTGTTGCCCTACGCGCTGCCCCCGGCGGGTATATCTTAGTAGGTAATACGGCCTCTGGGCTCGATGGCACCAAAACACAGGCGACACGGGGGATGCAAGATATGTGGGCTATCAAGCTCAATGCGGATGGCACCCAATTGTGGGACCGCTCCATTGGAGGAACTAGTCAGGATGGCGCGGCCGGATTTGCGCTCACCCCAGACGGAGGGATTCTACTGGGCGGCACTTCCCACTCGGACATCAGTGGTGATAAAACGCAAGCCCGCAAAGGCCTATACGATTTCTGGGTCGTCCAGCTGGATGCGGCCGGCACCAAGCTCTGGGACAAGAGCTATGGAGGAGATTTAGCAGACGATTTGCGCGCACTGCTCCCCACTGCGGATGGAGGCTATTTACTCGGGGAAGTTCTACCTCCAATATGTCGGGCGATAAAACACAAGCGAACAAAGGCCTGGATGATTTCTGGCTCGTTAAGATTGATGCAGCGGGCACCAAACTCTGGGACAAGAGCTATGGCGGCACTTCCTCCGAGTATATGAACTCCATCCTGCCCACCAGCGATGGGGGCTTTCTGCTCGTAGGAGTCTCCACCTCTGGTGCCACAGGTGACAAAACCCAGCCCGCCCGCGGCGGTCTCGACTATTGGGTGGTTAAAGTCGACGCCAATGGCACCAAGCTTTGGGACAAAACCTTTGGTGGGCCCCTTCCAGATGTTCTGCTCAACGCTGCGCCTACCCCGATGGCGGGTATCTACTCGCGGGCTATTCAGCATCCCCAGCTGGGGACGATAAAACCCAGGCGAGCTTAGTGGGCAATGACTATTGGGTTGTCAAAATCGATGCTGTTGGTAATAAGGTCTGGGACCACACTTACAACGCTTGGGGCAACGCTGACATTCTCGGCAGCATCCTCGCGACTCCGGATGGGGGTATCTCCTTACCGGTTCCTCCGATTCCTACGCTGGGAGAGACAAAACGCAAGCCAACCGCGGGGCTTCTGATTATTGGCTCGTCAAAATTGATGGAGCCGGTAGCAAGCTCTGGGACATGACCCTGGGCGGAAGTAGCAACGAGCGGGCGTATGCCACTGCGCTTACCCCAGATGGGGGCTATCTGGTTGGCGGGTTTTCAAACTCTGATATCGGGGACGAAAAAACGCAGCCTCGTTTTGACCCTGTTAGCGATGCGTGGATCATCAAGCTACAGGGCGGCCTCCCCACAGCTACAACGACTGCCACCGCCGCGACGGCCCTACACGTATCTCCCAATCCGGCACAGATGGGCCGCTTTACCCTGCATCTTGCCGATGCTGCTCCCCGCACAGGGCTGCGCCTCTCGCTGCTCGATGCCACGGGCCGTACCGTGTATGCTCAGGCACTGGCTCCCACCAGCACGCAGGTACCCGTAGTCGTGGGCCCACAGCCCGCCGGCTTGTACCTGTTACGACTGGAAGGCCCGAATGGCTTCTTGGCCACCCAGCGCCTAGTACTCCAGTAACGTAGGCATGTCCATCAACCATTACGCCTTCAGGGTCTTACCCTTCGAGCAGCGCCTGGCCGTCATCTGGGCCGAAGGCACCTTCCTGGCCACGCGCTGGGAAGAAGAGAATGCCGTGAACCTCTACCACCTGGGCACCTTCTTCGCCGAGGTGTACTATGACCCGACAGCAATGAGATGCTACGCACCGGTGCCTTCACCAATAAGCGGTGCCTAGAGGACTATGCGGTGTATATCACGCTGGATGACCTGCAGCAATAGAAAAGCCTGACGTACCCTACTGCTATGGCGTTTACCTATCGTATTACCGTCCTGGGCTCTACCAGCTCCCACCCGGCGTTGGCGTCTTTTCTGCAGAACTATGTCACTAGTGCCAAACGCTTCCCCCGCGAAGGGGATCTTATTGCCTACAGCCTAGCGTATGCGCTGCGAATCCTCGGCTGCGCGTGGAGCGATACCCCAGCTACCATCATCTACTACACGGTTCACCTGGAAGCACAAGCTTGAGATAGGGCTCACAAACCGACCTGCTTTGCCATCGGCAGATTAAAACATCCGCCCTACTATCCCTGTGCTTCTCCGCAGTAACGGGAGTACGATTCGTTGATGGGCCTTTACCACAGAAGTAGTCAGCGAGGGGCGCCCATACATCGGACAAGTTCAGCGAAAGGGTGGTTCAAATACACATGATGACTTCAGTTCGTGTGGCCAAATAACACCTTGTCGCCTACTTTATACCACTCGTCAATTAATAGCTCACAGGGTTGCGTGAAGCGGGTAAGTTGGTGGATTCAACACCAACTTACCCGCTAATGGAAGACGAAAAGGGATTACGGAAAATTATGGAGTTCATGCGCCTGTTTTCCATCGTGCTGCTGGGCCTGAATATATATTACTACTGCTTTAGCTACTTCAAGGCCCTGGGTTGGGCACCGGCCGTAGTTGAGCGTTTGCTAGAGAGTTTTACGCGCAACACCTTTTTGTTTAAGGGTAGTTGGGTGAGCAAAACCCTGGCCGTGGTGTTTCTGCTGCTAAGCTGCCTGGGCACCCGGGCCGCAAGGATGAAAACGTTAAGGGCATTTCCGTGGCTGGCTACGCCGTCCTCGGCTTGGCCCTGGTGTATGGCGCGGACTTGCTACGCAGCTTTTCGATGCCTGCCGGGGTGGCCACTGTTCTTTATGCGGGGCTGCTGACCAGCGGCTTCTTGCTGCTGCTGAGCGCCGGCGCCTGGTTAAGCCGGCTGTTCAACAACGATTTGATGAAGGACATCTTCAACAAGGACAACGAGAGCTTCCCGCAGCAGGAGCGGCTAATGGAAAACGAGTACTCCGTGAACCTGCGTACCGAGTACCAGCTGCGGGGCAAGCGCCGCCAGGGCTGGCTCAACGTGGTGAACCCCTTCCGGGCCACCATGGTGCTGGGCACGCCTGGCTCAGGCAAGAGCTTCGCCATCATCAACGAGTTCATCCGGCAGCACCTCTCGAAGGGCTTCTGCATGTACATCTACGACTACAAGTTTGACGACTTGAGCCGCATCTGCTACAACACGCTGCTGCGTCACCAGGATAAGTTTGATAAACCCGTGGGCTTTTACGTCATCAACTTCGACAACCCCGCAAAAGCCACCGCTGCAATCCGCTGCTTCCGGAGCTCATGTCCGACATCGTGGATGCCTACGAGTCGGCTTCCACCATCATGCTCAACCTCAACAAAAGTTGGATCAGCAAGCAGGGCGACTTTTTCGTGGAGTCGCCCATCAACTTCGTGGCCGCCATCATCTGGTTTTTGAAGCTATTCGAGAAGGGAAAGTACTGCACCTTCCCCCACGTCATTGAATTTCTGAGCCGGGACTACGAGGAAATATTCCCCGTGCTGGCGTCTTACCCCGAGATTGAAAACCTGGTAAAACCCTTCGTGTCGGCCTTCCAGAAAGATGCCATCGAGCAGCTGGAAGGGCAGATTGCCTCGGCCCGCATTCCGCTCTCGCGGCTGGCCTCGCCGCAACTGTACTGGGTGATGTCGGGCAATGACTTTACGCTCGACATCAACAGCAACGAAGAGCCCAAGGTCTTGTGTGTGGGCAACAACCCCGAGCGGCAGGCCATTTACGGGGCCGCCCTGGGCCTTTATAATGCCCGCCTGGTCAAGCTGGTCAACCAGAAGGGCAAGCGCAAAAGCTCGCTTATCATCGACGAGCTGCCCACCATCTATTTCAAAGGCCTCGACAACCTCATTGCCACGGCCCGCAGCAACAAGGTCAGCACCTGCCTGGGCTTTCAGGACTTCTCGCAGCTCGAGCGCGACTACGGCCAGAAGGAAGCCGAAGTCATCAAGAACACCGTGGGCAACGTGTTCAGCGGGCAGGTGGCGGGCAACAGCGGCAAGTGGCTGAGCGAGCGGTTCGGCAAAATCCTGCAGCAGCGCCAGAGCCTGAGCATCAACATGCGCGAGACGAGCACTAGCCTCTCCACGCAGATGGACAGCATGATTCCTGCAAGCACCATTGCCAACCTGACGCAGGGCAACTTCGTGGGGCTGTAGCCGACAATTTCGGAGAGGAGATTGGTCAGAAGGTCTTTCACGCCCGCATTCAGGTGGACGTGAAAACCGTGGCGGCTGAGACCAGCGCCTACCTGCCCATTCCCGACATCACCAGCTTCATCAACCCGTCCACAGGGGAAGATGAGGCCGAGGAGATGATTAAGGCCAACTTCAACCGTATCAAAACGGACGTGAAGGAGCTATGCGAGCGGGAGCTGCTGCGCATCCGGCAGGACCCGGCCCTGCAGCACCTCATCCGGGAAAAGGCAGAGAAATAAGGCGGATAAAGGGAGTAGAGCCGCCGCTTACCGGTGAGCCGTTCGTGTGGCCTGCGCGTGTCTCACCGCTCGATTTCAACCGTTCGTCAACTTTCTGCCAATCGGGCTAGAGCCCCGGATAGGTTTGCAGCGTTGAATTCCGCTTCGACCCCATTCCTAACCCCACCTTTCCATGGCAGAGCTAGATGAAAACCAGACCCAGGCGCCGCTGTACCTGAGCCAGCTGCCCACTTCCAACGGCACCATCGCCGGGAACTGGCTGCAGCCCCAGCAGGCACACCACAGCCTGTTTCAGGTGCTGCTGAACCCGGCTAATCCCAACCAAGCGGCGCTGCTGCCCGCTCCCGGCGCCGATGGGGCCCTGATGAGTTCCTACCACGACACGCTGGGCAGCGTATATCAGCTGGGTACCTCCCCCGGGCAGGCCGACCAGTACGTGCGGCTGGAACGGCCCACGCTGCTGGAAAAGAGTGGCGACAACTGGAAGGTCGTGCAGCAGGGGCGCGTCGGCTTCAGTCCCAACGCCCCGGAGCCGCTTGGCGCCTTGTTTGGAGAGCCAGCTCCAACTCCTGCGCGGGAGCTTGAACTCGGGCAGCAGGGCATGATTCCGGTAGCTACTGCCTCTGAGCAGACGACAGCACCGGCCAAAGAAAGTCCTGCGAGCGAAATGCCAGCGCAGGAGGGCTCTAACAAAATGGAAGAAACCCCGCAGACGGTCAGGCCGGAGCAAACGGCGCCGGCAGGGCAGGGGCAAGAGTCCGAGCCTAAAGCGGAACTGCTGCCCCGGTTATCGCTACTCCAGCACAAACAGGGGAGCTGCAGATTCACTGGCGGCAGAAAGGCGTCGAAATAGCCCCATTGCTGGAAATGCGGGCCTACCTCGACCAGCTTAAGGAAACCGGGGTGGCCGTCGGCGCGCTAACCATGGAACGCGACCCGGGCGGCAAGCTCAGCGGCCGATTTGACGTCAGCTACGACCCGGCCTCCAGCAAACTGGGCCAGCTGGAGGCCACCCTGCAGGGCTTTAAACTGGTGGGCAATGGCCTGGCGGTGGTCGAGAAGCCCGAGCAGGCCGCAGCCCGCCGGCAGGAAGCCGGCTACGATGAAGGGTACGAGCCCCCGCGCAGCCGGCAGGTAAAAGAGGCGTTTGGCGTGAAGCAGTGGGACGCGCTGAGTGCCCAGTTGTCGGCCGTGCCCAAGCACGCGCTCACGGCCCCGGAGCAGGTGCAGCAGCACGCCGCCAGCCAGCGGGTGGAGCAGGTTGCCCAGCAGCAGGGCAAGACCACGGAACAGGTTATCCGCGAAGCCAAAAGCCTGTTTGACATCGACACCAGCGGCAACCCGGCGTCGGCTTTCCTGAAGAACTTCTACGCCCATCTGAACGGCGGCCCGAAAACGCGGCAGACCCTGGAAGTCGACTACGAGAAGACCCGCCAGCAACTGCAGACCCGCTTAACCCAGCAAGTGGGTGCGGGTCCACTCCCAACTGCGGAGCAAGCCAGCAGCGGTCCGGCACCAGCGTTGAAGGAAACAATGCCAACAGTAGCACCTGCCGATACTCCGGCCGGTAGGGCACCGATGCCTCATCCTTCCCTTTTGTTTGAATCCCGTGATGTGCCTCAGCACGCGCTTGATTCTCTTGGGTTGAAATCGGAGGAGCTGGCCGCCAGCGGTCAGCTGCACAAGCTGCTGCGCGGCGAGAAAACGGACCTGCTGCCTATGGCTGTGGCGGGCCGGGATGGGCAGGAGCCCGTGCGCTTTGAGGGCAAGATGGTGCTGCACCGCGAAGCCGACGGCTCGGCTACGCTAAAGCTGGAGCTGCCCCAGCAGCAGCTGGTCATTCCCAACGAGATTGGCGGGCAGGCCATCACAGCGGAGCAGCGCGAAAAGCTGGAAAAAGAGGGCAATGCGGGCCTGGTCCGGGGGCTCAAAGACGAGCAGGGCCGGGAGTACAACGGCTACGTAGCCGTGGACCGGACTATGAATAAAGTGGTAGTACTGCCGGAGCACAAAGTAACTCTGCACGACATCGTAGCCGGTGTGCCGCTCAGCCCCGAACAAAGCCAGGACCTGCGCGAGGGCAAAGTGGTGGCGCTGGCCAACATGGTCAGCGGCAATGGCGGCCCGAAGTTCGACGGCACGGTCCAGGTGAATGCCGCCAAGGCCTGCCTGGAAGTAAAGCCCGCCGCCCACGAGCTTCAGCAGCGGCAGGTCTCGCGCAAGGAGCAAGCTAAGAAAGCCACCCGGGCAGTTACCACCGCGCCGGCAGCTGAAGCGCCTCAGGTCAAAACCCGAGGGCCCCGGCGCTAAGGGCCACCCCACTCTTCCTCTTTTCTGTCGGGCCGGCCCCGGCGCTCAGCGCCGGGCATTGGCTATGCTGTGCCTTACTCCCACGGAATCAGTATGGAACACGAGCTGACTTTTCAGAAAATCAAGGAGCAGGTAGAGCTGCCCGAACTGCTGAGCCACTATGGCTACACCCTCAAAAAAGGCGAGGTGCTGGGCAAGGGCAAATGGCACGTCTTTGAGGGCGATGATACGCTCGTCGTCTTCAAGGGCCGGGGCGGGGACTGGATGTACTTCAACGCCCAGGACGACCGAGATAAGGGCAGCGTTATCGACTGGATGAAGAACCGGGTCAACTCCGGGCGCATCAACGGCATTGCCCAGGCCCCCGACCGCAGCGTATGGCAGGCCGTGAATGACCACTTTAGGGCCTACCTGAACCTGCCCGAGGCCCAGCGGCCCCGGCTAGACCTGCCGCCCATCGCGGAGACGGCGCCGGGGGAGAAGTTCCACAGCATCTACACCAAGAACTGCCGCCCGTTGGAAAACACTGCTTATCTGGAGGGGCGGGGTATTACCAAAAGCACCTTGTCCCTGCCGCAGTTTGCGGGCCGCATCCTTAATCAGTTCCACACCGTGCAGCACGCGGGAATGCCGGCTAAAATTTACGTCAACACGGCCTTCCCCGCCTATCACGAAGGCCGCGTGGTGGGCCTGGAGCTGAAAGGGGAGGGATTTAAAGGCCAGGCCCCGGAAAGCCAGTTTTCCCGCTCGCTGTGGCTGAGCATGCTGCCCGAGCCAGGGCCGGCCACCTACCTGCTGGTGAGTGAGTCGGCGCTGGACGCGCTGTCCTACGCGCAGCTGCATGCTGGCGATACTGCTCTGTATGCCTCCACGGCCGGTACGCTTACCCAGAATAAGATCTTCGAGCTAAAGCGTCTGCTTACCGAGGCAGGTATTCCCACCGTCCGGGCGGCCTTTGATAACGACACCCAGGGGCACCACTTCGACACGCGGCTGCTGGCTGGTTTTGCCGGGGCGGAAAACCCCATGAAAGTAGCTCGGGAGCACGAGCGGCTGCTCACCGTGGAGGTAACCACTACCAACGTGGCCACCCTCCAAGCGCTCAGCGACAAACTCAAAATCTATAACGCTGACGCGACCGTGCACTACTATCAGCACAGTGGGACCACGGCGGGCAAGGGCATCAGCCCAACGCTCCGGGACGAGCTGATTCATTCGGTTCAGTCGGCCCCCAATACTTTCCAGTTTCACGTCCCTATAAACCGCGACGCGTTAGGCGCTTTCAACCAGGCGGCCATACACAGCCTGGCTTTTGAGCACCGGGTTGAAATTGCGAAAAGCCAGGGCAAAGACTGGAACCAGGACCTGAAGCAGGAACAGCTGCAGCGCGTGGTAAAGCAGCAGCTGGGCGGGGTGGATGAAGACCAGTATGGGTTTGGTCAGCTGCACTGGGATAATCCCCGGTTTGAGGGTGATGGAAAAATGCCGCCCCATACGCGTGGGCAGGAACGAGCCCCCGATTGCCGCGGTAGCACCTCGGCGATACTTAGCGATATTACCCGGCTATGAGGGATGCACAGGTGAAGGGGGCTAGGTTCCAAAGCGGGCTAAGAGGAACAAAAGGGAAAAAGCAATCGGCGTGCCATTATTTATGCTTAAAAAGCATAAATAAATAAGCTAAATAAGCAACAATAAGTGCCCGAATTGCGTTTAATAGGTATAAGCAACGCACATAAAAACAGCCTGTTACTTATGGATTTGACTCCCGCGCCCACGTCCCTTTGTCCCGGTCAAACGCTGTTCATCTCCTCAGCCCGCCGCAACCTGCGGCAAGTGCTGCGCCATCCGGCTTTTACCCCGGAGCGCCGGCAGAAAGCCGAAGCGCTGCTCACCGCCAGCACCGACACTACCCAGCTGCTGCGCTGGAAGCTGCTTGCCCTGAAAGAGTGTGAGGCCCGGGAGGCCCGGGAGTTAGGCCCCGCCGCGCACCCTGACTACGCTTACTAATCCGCTTTGCTCACCTTAATCCTTCTCGTTATGAAAGCTGCCACCCCCGCGCCGACGTGTACGACATCATCACCAACCGCATTATCCTGGCCTTGGAGAATGGGGTTACACCCTGGAAGCAGAGCTGGAACGCGGCCCACGGCGCCCCCGCAACTACCGCAGCAAGCACGTGTACCAGGGCATCAACGCCTTTCTACTGGGCATGCTCCAACATGAGCAGCCCTATTACCTGACCTTTAACCAAGCCAGGGAACTGGGCGGGCATGTGCGCAAGGGAGAAAAGGGCATGCCCGTCGTGTTCTACAAAGTGTCCAAGAAGGAAGATGCCCAAGGCAAGGAGAAGAAGGTGGCCATCCTGCAGTATTCCACTGTCTTCAATATCTTTCAGATTGATGGAGTAGACTGGCAGCTGCCTGAATTACCCCAGCGGGAGCATACGCCCCTGCAGGCCGCCGAGCAGATACTAGCCGGCTACGTCGACGGGCCGCGCGTGCGTTACGCGGGCAGTGAGCCCCACTACCGCACCAGCACCGACACGGTGACCGTGCCCGAGGCCGGCAACTTCCACACACCAGAAGACTTCTACACGACCCTGTTCCATGAACTGGCCCACTCCACTGGCCATGCAAAGCGCTTGGACCGGGTGACGCTCACAGAAAAAGCCTCGTTTGGCTCCGAAACCTATGCTAAGGAAGAGTTAGTGGCCGAACTGGGCGCTGCTTTTCTGAGCAATGCCGCCGGGCTGGATTTGGCCCGAACCGAGCCTAGCACCGCCGGTTACTTGGCCAACTGGCTGCAGGCCCTGCGCAATGACAAGCGCCTAATCATCTCCGCGGCCAGCCAGGCCCAGAAAGCGGCTAACCACATTTTAGGTATTGTGCCCAGCTACGAAGCTGAGCCCGTGAACGAGGCCAGCGAGTAGGGGAGGGGCCCAGGCCCGGTTATATTAATCCGGTTGGGCTACGGGGGTGCCGACAAAAGGAAAACCACCGTTTTGTATTTCAGTCTGTCACCTCGTCCGGCTCGGCGCGAGCATCTCGACATTCTCGCTCCTACTTGTTCCATGCCTCTACTGCACCTTGCCTGCTGGCATGGTGCAGTTGCGCGCGCACATCGTGGGGCTTCTCTTGCCCGTGCAACGCAAACGGGTGCATGCCGTGGTAGTGACGGCATGCACCCGTTTGCGTGCCAAGCAGTATCGCTCGGCACCTTCATTATTTAGCGGCGGTTTTCACCGCTGCCCGTTCGCCGCTTTTTGGATGACGTCGGCCACAATTTTGGGCTGCGAGATGTAGATGCAATGGCTACCCTTTACTTCCGTCACGTTGGTATTGGAGCGGCTATACATGCTGCGCTGAATAAGCGGATTAATGCTTTTATCCTCCGTGGCTAAGATGGCATACGTCGGCTTCGTTCGCCAAGCGGCCTGGGTGAGCGGGGTAATAAACGCTTTGGCGTTGAAGGCTCCTTGCGAGGCGGCCATAAACTGGGCCTCCTTTGCACTTACGTCAGCGCAGAAGCCGGCGTGAAATTTCGCTCGGTCATAGTACACAATACCTTGCGCATTGGGCGGTAACACCCCATTTTCCGGCGCGGGTGGCGCGCTCTGAAACCATTGCAGGGCCGACTCGCCCTTGTCCGGCTGGAAGGCGGCAATGTAGACCAGTGCCGCTACCTTGGCGTGATTACCAGCCTCGGTGATGACGGCCCCGCCCCAGGAGTGGCCCACTAAAATGGCGGGGCCATCTTGTTGGTCCAGCGCCAGGTTTGTCGCCGCTACGTCATCTTCCAGCGAAGTCAAGGGGTTCTGCACCACCGTAACATGGTAGCCGTTTTTAGTTAGCTCTTGGTAGAGGGCTTTGTAGCCCGAGCCGTCGGCAAACGCGCCGTGTACCAGCACTACGTTTTTGACTGTTTGCGCCCGGATAGTGGCGGGCAAGCCTACGAGGAGGGTCATGGCGAAAATTGAATGGGCCAGCAGTTGCGCTAGGCGGGTGAATGGAACGGAAAATTTCATGTCCTTTTAAGAGTTAGTGAACATGACAAAGGTCCCACCAGACGGCGCGCTGCGTATTGCCCAGAATTCCCGAAGAGTTATAAAAACTTCCCATCGTCCGGCAGCAAGGCTTTGTCCTGACGATACTTAATAGGTGATACGGCCGTGTGCCGCTTGAAAAAGTTGCAGAAATAGGCCGGCTCCTCAAAGCCGAGCTCATAGGTGATTTCTTTAACGGACTTGGGCGTGTAGTGCAGCAGCCGTTTTGCTTCTAACAGAATTCGTCCCTGGATTAACTGCAACGCCGTTCTGTCGCTATAAAGCGCAAAGACGTTGGCCAGCGTTTTCGGCGACTTGTGCAGCAAATTTGCGTAGTAGGCCACGGAATGCTCCCGTCGGAAATGACTTTCAACGAGCACGTTGAACTTCCGAAATATACTTAGCCGCTGGTCCTGGCTGTCTTCTCCCGGCATATATTCCGACCGGGCCAGCTTCGTAATCGTAATAATCAGGCGCTTTAACAGCACCACCAGCATCTCGTTCTGAACGTGGTCTTGCGTGGCTAACTCCTGCTTGAAGATGGCAACCATCAATTTCAGCTTTGCTTGGTAAGCCGCATCGAGGCGAATAAATACCGTATTCCCCATTCCGAACAGGAACCCTGCGCAGCTGACTTCGGCATCGTGGTCCACCACGCAATAAAACTCCCGATTGAATTGCCAAGCGACTACATCGGCCGGCCGCTCAAACGTGAACGACTGGTTGAACATCAGGGGCAAAATAGTTTGCGAGTCAAACCGGTGGGACGTACCGTCAATATCCACTGCTTGGGCAGGGCCACTGTTCCAGGCAATGGTGAAATACGGTTTGGCGGCGTCGCGGGAATAAAACCGGTGGTCAAACCCTGCCTCCTCACTAATCAGTAGTAAGTCTGCCCCCGTCTGGTGGTCGGTCAATGCTAGCTTCATGCAGATTTTGGTTTAAGAACCAGAAGTTGAGCCAACTACTGGTTCTGACTTGGACCGCCAACAGGGCAAGATGTCCATAAGCCTTCCGCAACGGCGGCAGGGCGGCCAAGTGGTTGGCCGAGGAGCGGGTAGCCAGTACCATAGCTACCTTCTCGATGCTAGGCTGCATCTTTTGTGCGGCCATCTCCTGGCTGTGGTCCAGCACCATATCGGCGCCCATGGCCTCGCCCCACCCTTTGGAGGCGGGGCGTGACAAGCAGTGGCGACCCGCTAGATTTGAGCCGTGCCGCCGTCCACAAACAACTCGATGCCCGTAATAAAGCTGCTGTCGTCGGAGGCCAGGAAAACCGCCGCTTTCGCCGTCTCCTCCGGCTGCCCCATCCGGCCCATTGGAATGCTGGAGACGATGTAGTCTTGGATGAACTGCTTTTGCTCTGGCGTACTGCCCATCCGGGTTGTAGCAGCCGTTTCCGTTGGCCCGGGGCTCAGCGCATTCACCCGAATCTTGCGGGCCTGCAAATCCATCGTCCAGGTGCGGGCAAACGAGCGCACGGCGGCCTTCGAGGCGCTGTACACACTAAAGGCCGCCGCCCCCTTGGAGCCGGTAGTGGAGGCCATGAGGATGATGGAGCTACCGTCGCGCAGCAAGGGGAGCGCTTTTTGCACGGTAAACAACATGCCCTTCACGTTGCTGTTGAACACCTTATCAAAGTGTTCTTCTGTAATGGCGCCCAGTGGCACCATCCCACCGCTCCCGCCAGCATTGGCGAACACAATGTCGAGGTGGCCTTTCTGCTGGCGCACCTGCTCGTAGAGGCGGTCGAGGTCGGCCAGATTGGTCACGTCCCCCTGCACGCCGGTCACCTGCTGGCCGATAAGCTTTACGGCTTCGTCCAGCTCTTCCTGCCGACGGCCGGTAATAAAGACGTACGCGCCTTCCGCCACGAACCGTTGCGCGGTTGCCAGGCCGATGCCGGAACTGCCACCCGTAATGAGCGCGATTTTGCCTTCCAGTTTTTTCATGATTCCGTTCTCGGGTTAAGAATTTTTAAGGGTGAAGTAAGGTGGACCGTGTACCAGGCCAGTCGCCATGGGGTGGCCGACGGCCGATAAGGTGCGGGTCATCAGCTTGCGGAAACCGGTGCTCGCGCCTATCGCGGAATGCGAATTTTAGGCCGTAAATGTCTAAATTTCAATAATATGTACTAAATAAATCGGTGTAATTGGGTTGGCCGCTAACGTACCTTTGCACCAACCATACACCTAGAAGCAGTAGGTTTGCTAACCTCCATGAACAGGCAATCCGGGTCCAACTCGACGCACGGTCACCGTTTTACTGACCTGGGAAGGCGTGGCTAGCTGGACCGGCCCCCGGCCCACCCGGGCTGGCTGCGCGAGGGCGCGGAGGCATGGTTCCCCGACCTGAGACAGCCTGTCCAGATGGACTGGCTTCCAGCCTAACTCGGTCTTTCATGACTTTCTCCTTTTAAGAGCGATGTTATCACTTATCAAGTTGACTAGTCGGTTTAATATTGAGGCAAAAAAAGCGCTAGATGGCCTTTTGAATTCCCATCAGCCGTAACAAACCGGGCAGCATGCGTTGAACGGATTTAAGCTCGTTGTCAATCTTGGCCTGGGTCAGGACCCCGGTGATGTAGGCGCACATCTCTTTGGCGAGTTCGACCGCATCCGTTTCCTGCACCGTGCCTTCCGCAATGAGTTCCAGCACCATCGATGTGAAATACTTCACCATCCGTGCGTTCATCTCGTGCGCTTTCTGGCGAATGTTCTCGTCCTGCGTGCTCAGCTCGCAGCCCACCGAACTAAAGGGGCAGCCGGCTACTTTGCCAAGGGTTTCGTATTTGCCCAGCTGGTCGGCGACCGCAAAATCGCAGTAAAGCTTTAGCCGTTCCAGGGGAGGTATCTGCGTGGAGAACAGCTGGTCCAAGGCTGGCCGCTTCTGCTCCCAATGGTTTTCGAAAGCCGCCACCGCCAGCTCCGACTTTGATTTAAACGCGTGATAGAAGCTACCCTTGGCAACGGCGGCTTTTTCACAGATATCATCGACGGAGACCGACCCGTAGCTGTTTTCCCAGATGAGGTCGTGGGCCACCTCGAGCAATCGAAGTTTGGTGTTTCGATTCGACATAGGAATAAGTTGGTTGACTAGCCAGTTTAAGTCACGTGAATGAAAGAGACAAAATTAAGCGCTTTTGCCTTCGTCCACTCAGACCTGGCTGGTTCATCTCCACGCTTCCTCACTCGTGTGGCCAGTCATTGCTTTCGGCAACCGGGTCATTTCATACAGCCCAAAATGGCGCCATGCGACAATACTGCAAAGGGGAGACCGGAGCAGGGCAGTGCTGGTTGCGTAGCGTGCTACCTGCCAAACAAGCAGGTAGCACTGGTTTAATAGTAGGTTTTGGCGCTGGCAGCCTCAAACGACCGGATATCATCCAGCCGGCCGCTTTTAAGCTTGGCAACCCACTCCGGGTCCTGCAGCAACTGCCGGCCCACGGCAATGAGGTCGAAGTCGCCGCGCTCAAACCGGCGGAGCAGTTCCTCAAAGCCGGCGCGCTCCGACCCTTGGCCTCCCGCAAACAGGCCGGTCACGTCTGCTTGCAGCCCCACGGAGCCGACCGCAATGACCGGCCGCCCGGTAACTTTTTTAAACCAGCCCGCCAGGCCCAGGTCCGAACCCTCAAACTCCGGCTGCCAGTAGCGGCGGGTCGAGGCGTGAAAAATGTCCACTCCCGCCTCGGTGAGCGGTACGAGCCACTCTTCTATTTCCTGCGGGGTGGTCGCTATTTTCGCTTCATAGTCAGCGCTTTTCCACTGAGATAACCGCATAATAATCGTGAACTCCGGGCCAACGGCCGTCCGGATGGCTTTGACCACTTCGGTCCCAAAGCGCGTGCGTTCTTTGAGGGTTTTGCCGCCGTACTCGTCCTGCCGGTTATTGGTGCGGGCCCAAAAAAACTGGTCAATCAAGTAGCCGTGTCCGCCGTGGATTTCAAGGGCGTCAAACCCCCGCCGCTTGGCCTCCGTCGCAGCCCGGGCAAAAGCCGCCACCGTGTCCTCGATATCTTGCACCGACATGCTGTCCGGACCTTCAAAGGGCACTGGCGGTTCCCAGCCGAAGGGGCTATTACCCACGTGCCACAGCTGCGGGGCAATGGCTCCACCTTTCTGGTGCACCGCATCCGCCACGTTTTGCCAGCCCTGCAGGGCAGCGTCTCCATAAAAATGGGGAACGTCGGGGTGGTTTTGGGAAGAGGGGCGGTCAATAACCGTTCCTTCAGTAAGCAGGAGCCCGACATCTGCAGCTGCCCGGCGGCTGTAGTACTCGGCTACCTGCGTGCTGGGCACCCCACCCGGTGATTGTACCCGGGTCATGGGCGCCATCACAAAGCGGTTGCGCAGGGTCAGGCTTTTGTGCGTAAACGGGGTAAAAAACGATTCGTAGTTCATGGCCTTCAGTAGTATGACGCAAAATTAAACTGCTTAGTCTAGCTTTGTATCGGGCGATGAATAATACCGGTAACCAAAAAGTAACAACTCTGGTCGAGCAGTCATCATGAGTAACACCACAACGAAATACAGCACCTGCCCCATGCGACGTGTCATGTCCATTGTGGGCTCCAAGTGGAAGCCCATCGTGATATGGGTACTGCGTGAACGCACCGCCCGCTTTGGGCAGATAGCCGCCGCTATCGAGGTCGTGTCGCGGAAGGTGCTGACCGACACGCTGCAAGAGCTGGAAGCCGACGGCCTTGTTTTAAGGAAAGAACACGCAGCGCTAGCGCAGCGGGTGGAGTACAGCCTTACCCCCGGGGCAAGGCGTTGTTGCCCATTTTACACCAACTGGTGGGGTGGAATGAGGCCGAGTACCCATTAGAAACAGCTACGCATAGCTTGCCAATCACTAGTGCGAAATCGTGTCGGTGACTTTCCGCCTTATTGCTTTTATAGACTGCTTATTCTACCGATGGCTAATCACCAACGGGTGCTTTTAGCAAGCGGACATAGTCTCATGCTAAGCGCAGGAGCCGTTAGCGGCCCCGGCTAGGCGCGCCTGACTAAGCAAGCTTCGGTGATTATGGCTGGCCGTTTTTCAGGCCAGACTACTGATTGATAACCGGTGAGGCAACAAGCCGGTGCTCAGTTTGCCCGGCGGCAGGCGAGGGGCGTGATGCCGGTCTGCTTCTTGAAGAAATTGTTGAAGTAGGTGGGGTAGGCAAAGCCGAGGCAGTAGGCAATTTCGGCCACGCTCCAGGTGGTGTGTTGGAGCAGGGCCTTGGCCTCGTCGGTGATGCGGCCGGTGATGTGGGCGCTCGTGGGCTTGCCGGTGATTTCCTTCACGGCTTTGTTGAGGTGGTTGACGTGCACAGCCAGTTGGTCGGCAAACTCCTGCGCCGTTTTCAGCGCCAGCGTCTGCGCGGGGTTTTCCACGGGAAACAGCTGCTCCAGCGTTTCCAAAAACCGGGCGGCCAAGCGCGCCGCCGCCGTGTGGTGCAGCAGCAGCAATGTTTCGGCGGGCTGCAGGTGTAGGGCCTCGTGAATGGCCAACTGCAGGTAAGTCCGAATCAGCTCGCCTTTGAATGGGTAATCGCCTTCCTGCTCGGCCAGCATCTTCTGAAAAATGCCGCTCATGAAAGGCACTTGTTCCGCTGGAAGCTGGTAGAGCGGCGGACTGCCGATTTTGAACAAGGGCGACTGCAGCAGGCTTTCCGACCGGTCGAGCGAGGTGATGAACTCCTCCGTGAACAGGCTGATGTAGCCGTGGCGCAGGTCCCCCGCATTTCCATGGAGTAGGGAATGTGCGGATTGAAGAACAGCAGGTAGGTGCCGTCGAGCTCCCAGCTCTGGTGGCCGTAGTGCAGCCGCGCCTGGGTCGTGAGCAGGATGAGTTTGTAGCAGTCGCGCCGGGTGAAGCGCGGCTCGGTCGTGCAGGGCCGGTCCACGGCGTACACCCGGAAGCCTTTCAGCTTCAGTTCCCGCGGAGCCCACTTGACGGGCGTATGAGCAACAGAACTTACCATGAGGTAAAAGTACGAAATTCAAGCAGGGCCGGGCCATTACCCGCCGCAACGCTACGCCGCGTTCTCGCTCACCCGCCGGATGGGCAGGACCTGCATGGGCGCGGCCAGCAGCGGCAGCATCCGCTCGACCACGCGGGACTGCGGGGGCGTGGGGTGGGCAGCCACGGCGTCGTCGTCGGCCCAGGCAGCGGCTATTACTAAGGCATCGGCGTCTTCGGCTTGCTGAAAGATATTGTAGTACAAACAGCCAGGCTCCTGGCGAACCAGGGCCACCAGTTCGAGCAGAAACTCCTGCACGGCTGTGCGGTGCTGCGGCAGGCTCCGAACGGTGACGAGCAGGTGCCGTTCGGCGGATTTATCGGGCGTGGGCATCAGGACGGAGGTTGAGTTGGCAAGCACCAGGAGTGGACTTATCCATTTTGCAAATTGGGCGCTCAGGCCACGGTGAGTACGATTTTGCCCTGGATGTGCCCCCGGGCGGCGCGCTCGTGCGCCTGGCGTACCTCGGCCAGCGGAAAAGTGCTGTCGATAACCACCCGAACCGTTCCGGCCTCGAGCAAGCGCCCGAGTTCGGCGAGCTGCGAACCGCTGGAGCGCACCTGTGCCATTGAAACCGTGATGCCCAACTGAGCGGCCTGGTCGGGCTCATTGAAACCCAAAAACACCGGGAACAACGCCCCGCCCCGCTTCAATACGCGCAGGAAACGGCTTGTGGTGGGGCCACTGAGGGTGTCGAGGACGAGGTCCACGTCCTTCACCACGTCCTCAGCCGGGGTTTTGGTGTAGTCAATAAACTCATCGGCCCCAAGTTCCTTCAACAGGGCCTCCTGCTTGGCGGAGGCCACCGCAATGACGTAGGCTCCCTGCCATTTGGCCAGTTGCACCGCCAGGTGGCCCACGCCACCCGCGGCCCCGTTCACGAGCACGCGCTTGCCGTGTAGCGACACCGGGCGATGCGCCTCCGGCTGAAACGGGTTGGGCTCCGTGTGCCCCAACTCTATAAGATATTGCCACGCGGTGAGGCCGGACATCGGGGCCCCGGCGGCCTGCACGTGGTCGAGGCCAGCGGGCTTGCGGGCCAAGTCCGTTGCGGGCGCGGCCACGTACTCGGCGTAGCCCCGGCTTTCGCCCACGCTCGGAAAGCGCACCATGCCAAATACTTCCTGGCCCACGGCAAATTCCTGCACATCCGGGGCCACGGCTTCGACGACGCCCGAGATGTCC
Source organism: Hymenobacter cellulosilyticus (assembly GCF_022919215.1). NCBI lineage: Bacteria > Pseudomonadati > Bacteroidota > Cytophagia > Cytophagales > Hymenobacteraceae > Hymenobacter > Hymenobacter cellulosilyticus. Next base: position 130,078 of record NZ_CP095047.1, read on the forward strand.
GTGCCCAGGGTGAGGGGCATGGTCACCGACGGCCGCCATTCCGGCGGCAGCATCTTGTATCCGTCGCGCAGGTACCAGTCGGGGGGATTCAGGCTTACGGCGTGCACCCGCACGAGCACCTCGCCCGCCTGCAACTGGGGTTTCGGGGCATCTTCGTAGTGCAACACTTCCGGGCCACCGAATTCGTGCAGTCGCACCTCCTTCATGGTGTTGAGCGTGCCAGTGGCTTGCTGTTGGGAGGTTGTTTCGTGTTTTTCTGCTGCGGTTGCCATGTTCGTGACGATTGGGGTTTAAGTAGAAATCCGCATCCTTGGGCTATCGGGCTGTGCTTGTCTAGCCAGGCATGTTATAGCCCGGAAATCAGCTGGCCAGCACCGTGTTTGGCCGGGTGCGATTGACTCTACAAAGGTCCCGCTTGCTGGCAGGGGCAAAAAACACGATTCAATCTAAAAAGTATGAATATCACGCAAGCGGCGCGGGCGTATCTCCCTTCCTCATTGGCCCGCTTATAGCAGCGAGGGCTAAAATGAACGGTGTTAAAAGGCAAGGGGAAGGCTTCGCCTTATAGCCATTAAAAGCATTAAAGCAGAACAACTCATCAGAACCTGGAGACTTGCTCTCCTGGTCTGATGAGTTGTTCTCTTAGTGCCTGTGCTTTAGCACACGCTAGCGCTTAAGGCTCACACCGCAGTGTTAATACGCACTCCAACCCATTCGCTCCATCCAAATGGCCTTGAAAGGCAGTTTGGAATCAGCGTACTCTTGTTCTAAGTCGGCCGTCATCCGGTTAACCGTCGTCTGGAAAGGACGGGTGCCGTCTTTCATCCCGATAAGCCGGGAAACCGCATCGGCTACCTCCTGGGCATCCATGCCGTACTCGGTTATCTTCCCTTCCATGATGCCGCCAAACTGCTCCAGAGCCGTTTGCATAGCCGGTCCGTAAGCCGCCAGTACTTCGGGACGGTCCGGCCCAAAGCTGGCGGCTTTGGCTCCTATTTCCGTCGGAAATGGCCCGGGCAATACGGATACGGTTTCAATGCCGTACCCTTTCACTTCGTGCCGGATGCCTTCCGTGAGCGCTTCCAGCCCGAACTTGGTCATTTGGTAGGGCACGACAAAGGGGGTAGCCACCACACCAAACCCGCTGGAGATGTTGATAATCAGCCCCGATTTATGCGCTCGCATCGACGGCAACACCGCTTGATAGGCGCGGACCACCCCGAAAAGATTGACCTCGAAGAGTTTTTTCATCTGGGCAATCGAGGTCGCCTCTACTATCCCAAACCCGGTGCTGCCGGCGTTATTGACCAGTACATCCAAATGACCATACTTTTGGATGGTCGACGTGATGGCCTGGGTAACCGACTCGTCGCTGGTGATATCCATCTCCACCACTTCCACGTTGGGCAGCGCGGCCAGCTCCTGGGCGACCGCGGCGTTTTTGCTCGTGGTGTTGCGCATCGCGGCGATGATGCTATGGCCTTGCTCAGACAGGGTGAGCACCATCAGCTTGCCAAACCCACTGCTGGTCCCGGTTATTAAAATGTTCTTTGACATGTCCTTACGCTGGTTTTGAGTGCGTCAGCTGTTCGTTCAGTTGACCCTGCAAAATTCAGCGCGCTGCCAGGGGTAGAAAGAGGACATTTGGCGCAAAATAATCGTGACATTTGTCACAGAAAACGGCTAAGATGTCGGCAAGGACGAATCAATAGGGGGTTATCTAAAGCACATCGTGCTTGCGGATACGGCTCAGCGTTTCGCGGGAGACCCCAGGTAGGAGGCGACCATGTGCAACGGCACACGATTATGAAAGTCCGGAAATGTCTTGAGAAAGGCATGGTATTTCTCTTCGGCGGTGTAGCTGATGGCTGCATGCAGCCGATTAACCTGCGCATCGATGGCGCGGCCCATCAACTTGGTCTGCAAGGCATCGAACGCGGGAATTTCTCTGCGAAGCATTTCCCAGTTGTCTTTTGACCACAGCAGCAGCTGACTATCTTCCAAGGCGTCAATGTTCCCCTTAGAGGGCAGGCCGCTCTGAAAGCTTTCGTAGTCACTAACCCACCAGTTTTCGCCGGTAAAGCGTAAAATGTGTTCGGTCGCATCATCACCTACGCGGAAAAGACGCAATAACCCACTGACCACGAAACCATGGTATTGGCATATTTGGCCTTCGTGTAGCAAGTACTGCCGGCGCTTTAGCTTCTTGTTGACCGTAACAGCGTCAATCTTGTTCAAGTCAGCAGCAGTGAATGAAGCTCTATCGGTCAGGTATTTTACAAAGGTTTCAACCATAGCGGGTTAAGAGGTTGACGAAGCGGACGGTACGCACGAAGTAGCGGGGGTGTGGAGCAAGGATGTAAACTAAGCCGTTCCGAACCCAGCCAGGTAAACATCAACGCATGTGCATGTGTTTGACAATCGACTATTTTAGGAACTCCTTCGCTGCCAAATCATAGCCAGGCGCGTAGCGCGTGTGGTTCTTCGCCCTTGTTAAGCTGGGCGTGGATGCGCTGGTGCAGGGGCTGGCTTTGCAGGTAGCGCAGGATGAAGCGGGCCCTGATGAGCTGACCGTGGGCCTGCAGCACCTAAAACTTTTTGCGCTCTTGGGGGTTGCCACAGCTTTGAATTCTACAAGTCCCCTGCTATCATGACGACCGCCGCGCTCACCACCCTTTACCAGGAGTTGGCTCCCTGCACAGGCCTCGACTTGAGCACCCTGCTGCCCGGGGGTATTCAGCGCGAAGTCGGTCACTTCAATGTGTTTGATATGGCCGACCTCTGGGAGACTACCGGACTGCGGCCCGGCACACCGTACCCCTGCCGCTCGTTCTACAAAATCAGCCTCTTCCGAAGCCACAGCCGCGCCGAATACGCCGACCACAGCATCGACATTGCGCCCGATACCCTGGTGTTTTCAACGCCCAAAGTGGCGTTTCAGTGGTGGCCCGCCGAGCCGCAGCAGGGCCAGTTCTGCCTCTACTCCGCCGAGTTCTTGCTGCCGGTCCTCGGGGCATGACGCCTGACGAACTGCCCTTGTTTCAGGCCGAGGGGTCCCTCGTGTTCCAGCTTACGCCGGCCGAAGCAGCGCGGGTGTCGGCTATTTTCACCCAGATGCACGAGGACTTGGTTTCCGACTACGCCCACAAGTACGACCTGCTGCGCGCCTACGTGCTGGAGCTGCTGCACCTGGGCCAAAAACGACAACCCACGACCGCGCTGCACCCCACCCACTCGGCGGCCGCCCGGCTCGCTTCCCGCTTCGTGGAGCTACTGGAGCGGCAGTTTCCCCTCAATTCGCCCCAGCAGCGCGTCCAGTTGCGCATGGCCAAGGACTTTGCCGACCAGCTAGCCGTGCACGTCAATCACCTCAACAAAATATTGAAAGCGCACACGGGCCGTACCACCAGCGACCTGCTCGGGGACGGTTGGCACAGGAGGCCAAGGCGCTCTTGCAACAGTCCGACTGGACGCTGTGGGAAATTGCCGACAGCCTGGGCTTCGTCGATGTGGCGCACTTCTCGCACTTCTTCCGCCGCTATGCTGCCGTGAGCCCCGGCGCGTTTCGCACGCTGGAAGCCGTAGCGGATTGATTTATACAACAAGCGGATTGGCGGGTACAACGCCGCCAGCAGGGGACTAGAGGACCTTTGTCGTGTTGCATTAACACCACAAATACATCCCTCATGAGTACTTCCAAAATAGCGCTGCTCACCGGTGGCAGCCGGGGCCTGGGCAAAGACATGGCCCTGAAACTGGCCCAGCAGGGCATTGATGTCATCCTGACCTACCGCAGCCAGCAGGCCGAAGCCGAAAGCGTGGTCGCCGCCATCGAAGCCCTGGGCCGCCGCGCCGTGGCCATCCCGCTGAATGCCGCCGACCTGAGTACCTTCCCTGAATTCTTCGCGCAGGTCGCGGCGGTCCTGACCGATACCTTCGGCACCGACCGGTTCGATTTTCTTATCAATAACGCCGGCGCCAGCCTCTTTACTCCAATTGCCGAGATGACGGAGGCCCAGTTTGACGAGATGCTGAACGTGAATTTCAAGGGCGTATACTTCCTCACCCAACTGGCGCTGCCCTGCTGCGCGACGGCGGCCGCATCATCAACATTTCCTCGGTGTCCGCGCGCAGTTCCTTCGCGGGCGTGTCGGCCTACGCTGCCATGAAAGGCGCGGTGGAGGTCTTCACGCGTTACCTGGCGCTGGAGTTGGGTAGCCGGGGCATTGCGGCCAACGTAGTCGCCCCTGGCGCCGTATTTGGGGGCGGCACGATGCCGGATACGCCCGAGATGCGCGCTTGGGTGGCCCAAGCCACGGCCCTGGGCCGCACGGCCGAGCCCGACGATATCGGCGGCATCGTCGCTTTCCTCTGCACCGATGCGGCCCGCTGGCTCAATGGCCAGCGCCTAGAGGCAACCGGGGGAATCGTGCTCTAAACGGGCTGACGAATTACTTCTTGTGCGTTACACCCTACTCCACAACACGCCGTTACTGGCTATTATAGTAGCTGCGTGTTGTGGATTTTAAGGGAGCAAATGGGGGTGTTGTTAAACAGATAGGGTAAATCCTCCAACCCCGACCACCCAGGCTTGGTTAACGGCGGCCAAGTGGCAACCAGAACGGAGTAGCTCGTCTTTGGTCACGTAAAAGTAGCCCTGAATTCCAACGGCGACAGATTCGTTTTGGCCTTAAACAGCTTGCTAAAGGACGGCACATGCTCGAACCCCAACTGGTAAGCAATTTCGCTGACAGTCAGGCTGGTCGTTGATAGTTTCTCCTTGGCTTTGGCGATGAGCCGGGCATGAATGTGCTGCTGGGTATTTTGCCCCGTGACGACGCGCAATAGATTGCTCAAATACTTGGGCGACAAGTGTAGGCTTTCGGCCACGTACTGCACGGTGGGCAGTCCCGTTTCTGGCAAATGGTCGTGGTTGAAATGCGCGTGCAGCAGGGTGTCCAGCCGGTCGAGTACCTCGTGGTTGGCCTTTTCGCGGGTAAGGAACTGACGGTGGTAAAACCGGTCGGCGTAGGACAGCAGGCTTTCCAGGTGCGAGACAATAATCTGCTTGCTGAAGCGGTCCAGGTTGGCGCTGCACTCCTGCGCCACCGTGGCAATGATGCCCGTTACGGCCGCTTCCTCCTTGGCCGACAGGAACAGGGCCTCCTTGAGCGCGTAATCCCAGAAATCGTGCTGCTGGATGGTTTTGGCCAGCGGCGTATTCCACAGAAAATCGGGGTGGAGGTAGACCACCCACCCCGATTTCTCTACGGCCTCGGCCGGGTCGGCCACCCCGATGCTGAACACCTGGTTGGGTGCCATGAACGACATGATGCCGTCGTTGAAGTCGAACGAATGCTGCCCGTACTGCACCTGGACGTTGCGCATGCGTTTGACGGAAATGGCGTAGAAATCCAGGACCGTGCTCGTCGGCTCCTCGCCGGCCCGGTGCGGCACGGCGCCCACGTCCACGACGCTGAGCAGCGGGTGCTGGGGTGGGGGCAGCTGCGCGAACGCATGAAACGCACTCAGCGTCTGAAAGCGCCTCATGCCGGCTCGTCGTCGGGGTGTATTTCCAGCACCAGCTTGCCCCGCACGCGCAGGGTCTGGCTTTCGCGGTGGGCGTCGGCCGCCTGCGCCAGCGGAAACACCTGGCTCACCAGCACTTTCACGTGGCCCGCATCAATCAGTTGGGCGATTTCCTGCAACCACTCCTGCCGGGGCTGGTTGGCGGCCAGCTCGCCTTTGGCTTGCTGCTGCGCCAGGGCGGCGAGCACTGCCTCGTCAAATGGCGCGTCGACGTTGACCGTGACGAAGATGCCGCCGGCCTTCAGGACCGGGACCACTTTCAGCCGCTCGGCGTTGTCGCGCAGGGGGAGGCTTCCAGCACCACGTCCACGTCCTGCACCAACGCCACCACCTCCTGGCTGCGGTAGTCGATTACCTCGTCGGCCCCGAGCTGCTTCACGTAGTCCAGGTTAGCGGCTGACGCGGTGCCAATGACGTACGCGCCCTTGGCTTTGGCAAACTGCACGGCAAAGCCCCCTACTCCGCCCGAGGCCCCTTGAACTAAAACGCGCTGGCCAGGCTGCAGCTTTCCTTGCTCAAAAAGGGCCGTCCACGCCGTTAGGCCAGCCAGGGGCACGCCCGCCGCCGCCATGAAGCTGAGGCTCTTTGGTTTGAGAGCAAACTGCGTGGCCTTGGACGTGCAGTACTCGGCGTAGCTGCCCGCCCCGGGGAAGTTCGGCTCCCCGTACACGGCGTCGCCGACCTGAAACCCGGTGACCTCGCTGCCGACCGCTTCCACCACCCCGGCTGCGTCCCAACCAAGGGTCATCGGCAAGGCCAGGTACGGCCGCAGCACATCGTTCCCGCCTTCCCGAATGCCCCAGTCTACGGGATTGACGCCGCTGGCGTACACTTTGATGAGAATTTCGTCGGCTGCCGGCACGGGCCGCGCCACTTCTTCGAGTTGTAGGACCTCGGGTCCGCCAAAGGCATGAATTCTGACCGCTTTCATGTAGACGTTTTTTGGGTTTGTTGACGATACAAAGGTCCTCCCTGCTTGAAAAGCAGGTTTAACCAAAATGCCCTTCGTGTTAGTCAAAATGACGCCGCTTATTTATTCCTGCTAGTTGATTTGCCAGTCGCGCACGCGACGCCCCGACCTCCTTACTGGCCAACTGATGCGCCTAGTCGGAGGTTTTACCCTATTTGTTTAACAACACCCAAATAGGCATAAACAACTTGATTGCTTAGCGTTTAAATCTGCCCTTTCGGAAGAAGAACCCCTAGTAGCCGCACTGGTCGAGCTGGCCATCCGTAGCCGGATTCCGTGATAAATGTCCTCGTAATTCGGTGACAAATGCCCTCACACTGCCCTGCACAGGGGCAGAACTTTGTGTAAGCAAGCAGCGGAGCAGCGAGTGGTAAGTCGCCACTCCTTTTTTCACCCCCTGCTACCTACAAACAATGTCTAACAGACTCGCAAACAAAGTAACCGTCATCACGGGCGGCAATAGCGGCATTGGCTTCGGCATTGCCCAGGAATTTCAGCAAGAAGGTGCCAAAGGTGCTATCGTCGGCCGCAACCAGGAGACGCTGGACCGTTCGGCCGCGCAACTTGGGGACAACTTTATTGGTATCAAAGCCGACGTCACGCAAATCGCCGATTTGGAACGGGTGTTTAAAACCGTAGCCGACAAGTTTGGGAAGCTTGATTCGCTGGTCGTCAATGCGGGCGGGGCAGTGGAGGCGGGCATCGTTGGCTCGGTGGTTGGTGCTACCGAAGAACACTTTGAGCAGACAATCGACCTCAACCTGAAAAGCGTCTTTTTTACGGTGCAAAAAGCGCTGCCGTATATGAACGACGGGGCCTCCATCGTACTGGTTTCGTCGATGGTGGCACACCGGGCGATGCCCGGCCTGACGGTGTATGGGGCCGCCAAGGCGGGGTTGTCTCCTTCGCTCGCTCCTTTTCGCACGACCTGCTAGAGCGCAAAATTCGCGTCAATGTACTCAGCCCCGGCACTATTGAGACCCCGGTTTTCGATAAGTTCGGGATTCCGGCTGAGGCAATGGCCCAAGCCAAAAACGATTTTGCGGACCTGATTCCCATCAAGCGCATCGGGCAGCCGAGCGAGATGGGCCGGGTCGCGGTGTTCCTGGCTTCGGAGGATTCTTCCTTTATGCTGGGCACCGAAGTGTTGGCTGATGGCGGCGTCATCAACGTCTAAAACAAGGCGTTTGCCTGGCTAGACACGCGCAGGTCTTTTTAATCGAGTCCGG